>CAZQHA010000520.1:0-3404 GCA_964592795.1 uncultured Planctomycetaceae bacterium
GGTCTCTGTTCCGCACGGCGTCGACAAGGTCACGGCGATCGTCATCAACAACTTCCAGCACACGAACCGCGGCGATCTGCACGTCTACCTCGAGAATCCGGCCGGTCAGCGCTTCAACGTGATCGTGCAACCCGGCGCCGATCCGACGAACCCGTCCGAGACGTGGGGCGACAACGGTGACGTCCTGGTCGGCAACTACACGTTCGTCGAATCGAGCGGCGCGAACTTCGCTCCCGGCGATGTCAACGTCGCGCCCGGAACCTACAACCAATACCTCAACAGCGGTCCGGGCATGTGGACGAACGCGGCGTACCCGATCGCGAACGTTCCGCTGTCCTCGATCTCGGGCAGCGCCGGAGTGTGGAAGCTCCACATCCGCGATTGGCACGGGACGCAGACGGGCGCGATTGCGAGCTGGCGTTTGATCGGCGAGAACAACGGCGCGACCGGATTCTGCTTCGGCGACGGAGCGCTCACCGCGTGCCCGTGCGGCAACAACGGCGAGCCGGGAGGCGGCTGCGCGAACTCGTTCTACCCGGGCGGCGCGATCGTCGAAGGCTTCGGGTTCCCGATGACGAGCTTCGACACGATGTTGCTCCAAGCGCGCGACCTGACCGGCAACGTGGCGGTCTTCTTCCAAGGCACCGCGCAGGAAGCCGCGACCGCGATCGACGACGGCCTGGGCTGCGTCGGCGGCACGATCCTCCGGCTCGGCGTCGAGGCCGTAGACGGCAGCGGAACGGCGACCTATCCCGGACCGGGCGACGACTCGATCTCGGTCAAGGGCCAGATCAGCCCCTTCGGCACGTCGACGCGGTACTACCAGGTCATGTATCGCAACGCGGCGAACTTCTGCACGCCGTCGACCACGAACCGCACGAACGGAACGATCATCACCTGGGTGCCGTAGCGATCGCTGCGCGTCGATGATCTTGCGAGTCAAGAGCCAAGCCGGCCGCGAGAACGTGCTCGCGGCCGATTCGTTTTCATGTCTTACCGAGTCGCGGCTTCTCGTCGGAAGCCGCGAAGGAATCCGAGTTCGAGGCAGTTCTCGCGGCGACTCCGCGGATGACGCTGGCGCGAGCGTCGGAGTCGCAGCGGTGGTCCCCCCCAATTTCAATTCGAGAAGAGGATGGTCATGAAGCTCACTTCGTCGAAAGCTCTCTCGTTCGTCGCAATCACCGCGCTGGCAGGAACGGCAAGCGCGGGATCGGTCGTGGTCTCGACGCTCGGGCCGGGTGGCGCGATTCCGAACGACGCGGGTACGTCCGGCGGCGATGGCATCTGGTTCGACCCGGCGTGGAACTCGTTCCCCACGTGGGGCGTGCTCGTCACCTCCGTGGACGTGCCCTACGCGGTCGACCAGGTCACGTCGATCGTGATCGGCAACCTCCAGCACGACGTCCGCGGTGATCTCCACATCTATCTCGAGAACCCCGCCGGCAATCGATTCAACATCGTCGTGCGACCGGGCTCGACGGGGAACGAGCTGCCCACTCCGTTCGGCGACCAGGGTGACTTCGTCGTCGGCAACTACACGATCGTCGAGTCCGGCGGCGGGAACCTCGCGCAGGGCGACGCGAACCTCAACGGCGGCACGTACAACCAGTACCTGAACAGCGGACCGGGCGCGTACGCGAACCCGGCGCTGCCGATCTTCAACTTGCCGCTGTCGCAGATCTCCGGCACGGCCGGCACGTGGAAGCTCTACGTGCGCGACTGGGGCGGAGTGCTCGGCCAGGGCGCGATCGCGAGCTGGCGCCTCATCGGCGAGAACAACGGCGCGACCGGCTTCTGCTTCGGCGACGGCACGCAAGCCACCGCCTGCCCGTGCGGGAACGAGGGCGAGCCCGGACACGGCTGCGCGAACACGTTCTATCCAAGCGGCGGGCACCTCGCCGGATTCGGATTCCCGCTCATCAGCTTCGACAACATGGTGCTCGACGCGCGCGACATGACCGGGAACGTGGCCGTGTTCTTCCAAGGCAGCCTCGCTCAGCCGGCGCTCGCGATCGACGACGGCTTGGGCTGCGTCGGCGGCAACATCATTCGTCTCGGCACGAAGGCCATCGAGAGCGGAGTCTCGATGTACCCCGGTCCGGGCGACGATCCGATCTCGGTCAAGGGACAGCTCAGCCCCTTCAGCTTCACGACGCGCTACTACCAGGCGATGTACCGCAACGCGAACCCGGCCTTCTGCACACCGGCGACGACCAATCGCACGAACGGCGTGATCATCAACTGGATTCCCTGATCTGAGCTCGACAGCGTCGATCCAAGTGGACGCGCTCTGCTGGCCGCGGGAGAGGCCTCTCGCGGCCGGCTCGCTTTCGCGCGAGGCGGTTCGAGCGCCGGATCCGTTCGCCGGCTGTCTCGCTCGTGGGCTCCTCTCTCCATGGAGGCCGCTGCGGTTGGCTCGTCGTCAGCGTCGTCGCCGAGTCATGGGTGCGCGATCACGACCAGCGTCTTCGCGTGCCGCAACGCGCAGCGCATCGCGCCTTCGAGCGTCGCCGGATCGAGCGCCGCGAAGCTCTCGTCGAGCACGACGACGTCGCCGTTCTGAAGCAGCGCCCGAGCCATGAACAGCCGGCTGCGCTCGCCGTGCGAGAGCTGCCAGCCGCTCTCGCCGACGATCTCGTTCATGCCCGCGGGCATGCGAGCGATCAGATCGGCGAGACCGAGCTCGTTGCAGAGCTCCTCGGCGCGCTTCCAGTCCTCCTCGTACGGGGGCCAGTCCTGCCCCATCAGCACGTTGAACGCGAACGTCTCGGTGAACACGTGATTCTCGTGGAACTGCGGCGCGGCGCTGACGCGACGGCGCCAAGCGTCCGAGCCGATCGTCCCGCGGTCGACGCCGCGCAAGAGCACGATCCCCTCGTCGGGAGCGCGAAGCCCCGAGAGGAGCGACGCGAGCGTCGACTTCCCCGTGCCCGAGGGACCCTCGAGCAGGATGCGATCGCCCTCGAACACGTCGAACGAGAGCTTTCGAAAGAGCGCTTCGGATCGCCCCGGATGCCGGAAGCCGATGTCCTTCACCTGCAGCACGCGAGCGCGCTTCTCCGCCGGCGCGGGAGGCGCGGGGTCCAGGGCCGGCGTCGCGAGAGCGCCGGGTTCGTCGCGCACGAGCGCCTCGAGCATCGGCACGACCTGCTTCCACGCGATCACGGCGCCCGACAGCTGCGCCATTCCGTGCGCCAGTCGGTGCGTCGCGACGTAGGCGAGCAGCACGGCGCCGAGCTGGGCCGCGAGCACCGGCGTCGACACGCTGCCGCGCAGGAGCCCCGGCGCGAGACCGATGACGCCGACGAGGAGCCAACCGCGCGGCGCGACCGCGAAGAGCCACGCCAGTGTGCCGTCCATGCGTCGCGACGCCGCGACGTAGCGCTCGAGCGCCGCGTCCTCGC
>CAZQHA010000521.1:0-3400 GCA_964592795.1 uncultured Planctomycetaceae bacterium
ATTGAGCGTCCCGTCGCCGGTGTTCTCGCGCATGGCATCCTCCACAGAGCCTCGGTCCAAGCCGTCCGCGAGCGACATCGGCACGTATCCCGAGAACCCGGTGCTCGTGCGCGTCTGGCGCGGCGAGCACGTCGAATCGCAGCACCGCGGGGCGTGGCTCCTCACCGACGGCTCCGGCCGCGTGCTCGACGGCGCGGGGTCGTGGTCGGCGCCCGTCTTCACGCGCAGCTCGGTCAAGTCGCTCCAGGCGCTGCCGCTGTTCGAGACCGGAGCCGCCGAGCGTTACGCGTTCACCGACGCCGAGATCGCGCTCGCGCTCGCGTCGCACAACGGCGAGGAGCAGCACACGAGCGGCGTCGAGCGGATCTTGTCACGCATCGGGCTCTCGCCCGGCGATCTGCGCTGCGGCCCGCAGATGCCGGCTGACCCGGACGCGCGCACGCGGCTGCGCGTCGAGCACCGTGCGCCGGGCGCGATCCACAACAATTGCTCGGGCAAGCACGCCGGATTCCTCGCCCTCGCGCTCCACTTGGGGGTGCGCCCGAGTGCCTACCTGGATCCGGAGAGCGCGAGCCAAGTGCTCGTGAAGAAGGCCGTGCTCGAAATGAGCGGCGTCGAGCCGAGCGAGCTCACGACCGCCGTCGACGGCTGCAGCGCGCCGACGTTCCGCATGCCTCTGCGCGGGCTCGCGACGGCGTTCGCACGCGTCGCGAACCCCGACGGCCTCCCTCGCGATCGACGCGCGGCGTGCCAGCGGATGCAGGCCGCGGTGGCCGCGCACCCCGAGCTGATCGCCGGGCGCCACCAGCGCATCTGCACCGATCTCGCGCGCGTCTCGCGCGGTCGCATCTTCCCCAAGGTGGGCGGCGAGGCGATCTACGGCATCGGGCTCGTCGGCCGCGACCGCGGCCTGGCGATCAAGATCGACGACGGCGGCACGCGGGCGTTGCACGCGTTGATCGTCGACCTCTTGCGCCGGTTCGAGTTCGCGACCGCGAGCGAGCTGCAAGCGCTGGAGTCCTGGGAGGAGAAACGCTTGCGCAATTGGGCTGGGATCGAGGTGGGGCGGACGCAGGTGGTGCGCTGACCCGATGAGCGCGTACATCCCGCCGCCGCCTCCTCGCCTTCCGAACGACGCTCACAAAGGAACCGCCGGCCGCGTGCTGGCGGTGTGCGGCAGCGCCGACATGCCGGGCGCCGCCGTGCTCGTCGCTCGCGCCACACAGCGCGCCGGCGCGGGACTCGTCGGCGTCGGCCTCGTCGTCCACACGTTGCGCTCGATCCTGCCCATCGCGGCGCCGGAAGCGATCCTGATCGACCTCTCGGATGCCAAGGAACGCGCCGCGAAGTTGCGCGGGTCGTCGTGGAACGCGCTCGCGATCGGTCCGGGCCTGGGGACGGATGAAGCCGCTCGGAGGCTCGTCCACGACGTGCTCCGAAGCGTCGACGCGCCGTGCGTCGCCGACGCGGACGCGCTGACGTGCCTCGCGGACGAGTTGCGGCGCCCGACGACGCGCACCGCCGCGCTCGTGCTCACGCCTCATCCGGGCGAAGCGTCGCGGCTCCTCGGGCGCGATGTCCCGCGCGACGAGGCCGGCCGCATCGAATGCGCGCGCGAGATCAGCGAGCGAAGCGGCGCGATCTGCTGCCTCAAGGGTCATCGGACGGTCGTCGCCGAGCGCGAGCGCGTGTACGTCAACGACACCGGCAACGCCGGGATGGCGACGGCCGGAGCGGGCGACGTGCTCACCGGGATCGTCGCCGCATACCTCGCGTCGCACGACGTGCAACGCAGCGATCGCTGGACCGCGTTCGACGCGGCGGCCTGCGCCGTGCGCGTCCACGGATCGGCCGGCGATCTGGCCGCGCAGTGCTTCGGCGAGCGCGGACTCGTCGCGTCGGACTTGGTCGATTTCCTCCCCGCGGCGCAGATGCACGCCGCCGCGGGCGCGGAGCTAGACTGAGCCGAGCATGAGCCTCACCCAGTTGTCGTTGCCGCACGGCGCGCACCCGACGCTCGGCGACGGGATCGGATTCGTCGCCCTCGTCGATCGGATGCAGGTCGACCACGCGCTCAAGGTCGTCAACAGCGCGCGCATCTCGTACGAGAAGCAGAAGCGCGAGTTCGGCGAGCAGGACAAGAAGCTGTGCCGTTTCCTGTGGGAGCACGGCCACACGTCGCCGTACCGCCACTCCTTCTACACGTTCCACTGGAAGGCGCCGCTGATCGTGTTCCGCCAGGCGTTCAAGTACCAGGTCGGCAGCAGCTGGCGTCAGTACTCGCTCGACGGCAGCTCGGTGAGCCTCGAGGTGTTCGACGTCATGTTCGACACCGACAAGGGCTGCAGCTGGAACGAGGTCTCGGGGCGCTACGTGCAGTGGACGCCCGAGTTCTACGTGCCCAAGGTGATGCGCGGGAACCCGCCGCACGGCAACAAGCAGGCGTCGATCGATCTCGACCCGAGCTTCGACCACGAGTCGGAGCGGCAGCTCATGCTCGAGGAATGTCGCGACGCGTTCGCGCGCTACGAGGAGCGCATCCGCCGCGGCGTCGCGAAGGAGATCGCGCGGATGTTCCTGCCGCAGAGCCTGTACAGCCAGGCGTACTGGACCGTCTCGCTCCAGGGCGTGCTCCACTTCCTCGAGCAGCGGCTCAAGCCCGACGCACAGTTCGAGATCCGCGCGTACGCGGAGGCGGTCTACGCGCTCGTGCAGACGGACTTGGACAAGCTCGGCGTGACGCGCGAAGCGATCGTCGCAGGCGGGATCTGAACGATGGGGGACGGCCGGGCGTTCGGGGGCTTCGCGCGCTCGGGAATCCGCTGGTGCGCCGTGTTCATCGCCCCGTGGATCGCGACGCACGCCGCCGTACAGGACGCGACCGCGAAGGCGCAGGACCCCGCGATCGCCCAGCTCGAGCAGGAGTTCGGGAAGCACGGGATCCACCTCGACGTCACGCGCGGCGTGTGCTCGATCCGCTGCGCGGTCGACGTGCGCGACGACCTGCTCGAGTACTTGCTCGTCAACTTCCACGGCGCCGCCCACGAGAGCTTGTTCGCCACGGAGATCGTCGGCAGCCAGCTGAACGCGGCGCTGCTCGCGCTGGGAGCGGAGGAGGGCAGCAACGCGCGTTGGTTCCGAATCGAGCCGCAGCCGACTCCCGAGGAAGCGCGCGCCGGCGCCCCGATGTTTCGCGTCGAGTCGCCGGAGGGCGACGGCTTCTACGTCTACGCCGCTTGGAAGGAAGGCGGCGAGACCTATTTCTACCGCGTCGAAGACCTGCTCCGGAACTTGGAGAGCGGGCGCAGCATGAAGCGGCATCGGTGGGTTTTCCTCGGCTCGCGCATGGTCCGCGCGCGCGCGGCCGACGCCGACGACTCCTTCGCCGCGGACTTGGAGG
>CAZQHA010000522.1:0-3400 GCA_964592795.1 uncultured Planctomycetaceae bacterium
GTTCGATGTGGAGCAGGATCGAGCGGCCGGCGAGCGGCGCGCCGTCCCATTCCGGCAGCGCGAGGCCACTGCCTCGAAAACCCGGCCGCCGCTTGCGCCACTCGAAATCGGCGAAGCCCTCGCGCAGCTTGCCTTGCACGAGCCGCGCGAACCCGCGGTTCACGTGCGCGGCGACGCCTTCGGAGTCGATCGACAGCGCGCGATCGCATTCCGCCTCGGCGAGCTCCGGCTGGCCGCATCGATAGCGCAGGATCGCGAGGCGCACGCGCGGTTCCGCGGCCGCCGGCGCGAGCTCGATCGCGCGCGCCAGCGCTTCCTCCGCGCGCGGCGGATCGTCCATGTCGAGGCGCACCGCTCCGCGCTCGAGCCATGCGTCGACGTCGGACGCATCGAGCTCGAGCGCGCGCTCGACGTGTTCCGACGCCTCCTCGAGCCGACCCGCGACACGCAGGGCGCCCGCGAGCTCCCGATGGCACGCCGCGGATTGCGGCGAAACGGCGAGCGCGGCCTGGAAGTGCCGCAACGCCTGCGACGCGTGCCCGCGCACCCTCGCGTCGCGGCCGCGCGTGAGCTGCTCGTCGGCGAGCTGTGGCCCGAGGTTGCGCGCGGTCTTGAAGCACCTCTCCGCGTCGCGATCGTCGCCGAGCGCCGCGAGCGCGATCCCCAGGTAGAGGTGCGCTTCCGGATCGCGGCCCGACAGCGCGATCGCCTTGCGCAACGCCGCGACCGCGTGTGTGTGTCGTTCGAGCCCGATCAACGCCTCGCCGAGCTTCGCGTGCCCCGCGGCGATCTTGGGCGCGAGACGTACCGCGTTCGTGAGCGCGTCGACCGCGCGCTCGAGCCGTGACTGGCGCAGCGCCGCGAGGCCGCGTCCGTAGTGCGCCTCGGCCGACGTCGGCGCGCGGCGCACGAGCTCCTCGTACAGACTCTCCGCCGCGGCGATGCGCCCTGCGACGAGGTGCTCGCGGCCGATGGCGAGCGCCTGCGCGAGACCGGAATTCGTCATGTCGCGAGCATGACGGCGCGAGCTCCCGCGTCCAAGCCTGCGACCCTGAGCGACCTCCAGTACACTGTCGCGACTGGCCTTCGTGGCGTCGTAAGGAGGTAGCACGCAATGCTCGCCGTCGGCTCGACCTACTGGCTGCTCCTTTCGCTGGCGGTGCCGGCGGTCCACGTGCGCGGGTCGCAGGCGGCCGATTCCCTCGCGGAACCGTCCGCGCCGTCGACCGTCGACGTGGGCGCGCCCTTCGGGAACGCATACGTCGATCGGCTCGTGCTCGCTCAGTCGAGCTGTCCGCTCGCATGGGAGCCGACGTTCGGCCACGCGGCGGGCGTCTTCGGATACGTGAACGCGATGACCGTGTTCGACGACGGCAGCGGTCCCGCGCTGTACGTCGGCGGCGCGATCTACGGCGCGGGCAACTCGTCCGCCAGGCACGTGGCGAAATGGGACGGCACGCAATGGTCGGCCGTGGGGACGCTGTCGAACGACGACTTCTTCTACGTCTACGCCCTCGCCGTGTACGACGACGGCAGCGGCCCAGCGCTCTACGCCGCCGGCGATTTCGACGACGATCTCGGTGGCACCGCGCCGCGCGTCCTCAAGTGGAACGGCACGAGCTGGTCGGGGATCAGCGGCGTCTCGTCCAATCTGGACGACGCCGTATACGCGCTCGCCGTCTATGACGACGGCAGCGGTCCGGAGCTCTACGCGGGCGGCATGTTCTTCGACGCGGCGTACAACTTCACGCACGGCATCCAGAAGTGGAACGGCACGAGCTGGTCGATGGTAGGAACCGGCGTGAACAGCTCCGTGCACGCGCTGCGCGTGTTCGACGACGGGAGCGGTCCGGTGCTGGTCGCCAGCGGTTGGTTCTCGTCCGCGGGCGGCTCCCCGGCGAATCGAATCGCGAAGTGGGACGGCACGAGCTGGTCGGCGTTCGGCAGCGGGATGTCCGGCACCAACGCCATCGTTCTCGCATTGGAAGAGTTCGACGACGGAAGTGGACCCGCGCTGTACGCCGGTGGCACGTTCCCGAACGCGAGCGGCAGCGCCGTGAATCACATCGCGAGGTGGAGCGGCGCGAGCTGGACGGCGCTGGGCGCGGGCGTCAGCAGCACTGTCCGGTCGCTCGCCGCGTTCGACGATGGAAGCGGACCGGCGCTCTACGTCGGCGGCAACTTCACGAGCGCGAGCGGTGCGCCGGCAAGCCGCATCGCGAAGTGGGACGGCGCGGCGTGGACGGAGATCGGCGGCGGTGTGAGCGGAAGCGTCGGTGCTCTCGCCGTGTTCGACGACGGCGGCGGCGCCGTGCTCTCCGCGGGCGGCGAGTTCGGATTGGCGGGCGGGGCCGGCGTGAACGCCGTCTCGAATTGGGACGGGTCGAGCTGGAAGCCGCTCGGAGACGGACTCAACGCGAAGGTCGAGGCCTGCGCCGTGTTCGACGACGGCAGCGGTCCGGCGTTGTACGCCGGGGGCAGGTTCACGGTCGATGTCGGCGGTGCATTCACGTCCGGAGTCGCGCGCTGGAACGGGGCGGGCTGGGATGCGCTCGGCGGCGGGCTCGAGGCCTACGATGTGAACGCGCTGGCGGTGTTCGACGATGGCGGGGGTCCGGCGCTGTACGCGGGTGGATACATCTCGAGCGCGGGCGGGGTGGCGGTCACCAACATCGCGAAATGGGACGGCACCAGCTGGTCCGCTCTCGGCAGCGGGACATTCGGCCCCGTTCATTGTTTCGCGGTCTTCGACGACGGAGCGGGACCCGCGCTGTTCGTCGGCGGCTACTTCGAATCCGCGGGCGGAGTCGGAGCGAAAGGCGTCGCCAAATGGAATGGCGCGACCTGGTCACCGCTCGGCGGGGGAACTCTCGGGCACGTCTACGCGCTGTGCGTGTTCGACGATGGCTCGGGGCCCGCGCTCTATGCCGGCGGCGACACGTGGTTCTCGGGACCGGGGTTCCCGTCTCGGATCGCGAAGTGGACCGGCGCGACTTGGGTCGCGGTCGGCGGAGGAGCGAGCCTCGACGTGCATGCGATGACGGTGTTCGACGACGGCGGCGGTGCGGCGATGTACGTCGGCGGTGCGTTCACGATGGTGGGCAGCACTCCCGCGAGCCACATCGCGAAATGGAACGGCACGAGTTGGTCCGCGCTCGGCACCGGGACGAACGGCACGACGGTGGATGCGCTCCTCGTGTTCGACGACGGCAACGGCCAGGCGCTCTACGCCGGTGGCGCATTCACGCTCGCAGGTGGCGTCGCGGCGAATCGGATCGCGAAGTGGCAGGGCGGGATCTGGTCGCCGCTCGGCAGCGGAATGAACGGCCCCGTGCTCGCGCTGGGCGCCTTCGACGACGGAGGGGGCTCGAAGCTCTACGCCGGTGGGTCGTTCACGAAT
>CAZQHA010000523.1:0-3398 GCA_964592795.1 uncultured Planctomycetaceae bacterium
GTACCCATTCCAGCAGAAACACGTCGCGGAGCTCGCCGAAGTGACGGGTCTTGCGGCGAGTCGTTTCCGCATCGCTGACGGTGAGTACTTGTCGTGGCACGGGTCAAGAACGCCAACCGGGATTGAGTATGCCGGCCGCCTCATTGAACTCGCGCGTAAGGAGCCCAACGGTGGCGAGCGATTGTGAATCGCTTTGATCGCGCTCGGGTTGAATACGGTTTGTCTATTCGGTGTGTTCCTGTCGCTCGTCCGCCTCTCGAATCAACTCTTCCCATGGCCAGCGAACCGTTGCATACCTGCGATAGAGCAGCAATTGTCTATCGACAACGGTGACTTCATCAGTGGCCTCGTTGTACGCCAGTACGAGTCCCCTGCCGTCTTCATCGACCTGCAGTCTGGCGAAGTTGCTCAACACTGTTCTGAGGTTGCCTTTCTGAATTCTCGGCTGCCGGGCATGCGCTACTTCGAAGATTCGGTCTAGGTTGACTGAGCGGAGCAAACGTTCGTCGGGCTCGGCGAGAATTGCGGCCATCGCGTGCGCGTAGATACCGGTCGAGTCCTCGCGATGTCGGATGCCGTCGGCGACTCGGCGTGCAAATCTCTGATACAGGGGATTGATCTGTTCAGCGTACTGGAGTGCAGCGCCGTCAATGGCAGTCATGTTTGAAAGCGTTGTTTGGTCGGCGAGCGCCTCACGGACTTGCATCTCGTCGAGAGTTCCTAGTGCGAGCTTCTGAAGTACGCCCGCGTTCTCGTACGCAAGTTCGATGAGCTTTGCCCGCATCTGCGCATCGAACAGAACATTGAGTGCCAGTCCCCCCTTGAGGAGAACACGTTCGAGATCATCCTTCTGCCAAGAGACCGCCTCTTCCTCGACTCTTCCGGTGAGGTCTGCATTGAGAGATAGCAGGTAGTTACTCTCGCCCCACACGCCGACGATCAAGACGAATAGCCCGTAGTCCCAGAGCGCCTTCAGATCGAACGCGAGGCGCGTGCGCTCCGCGACAGAAAGGTAGTGAAAATCCTCGATGACGAGACGACGTCCGGACGACTTAATGATCTCCGCCACAAAGCGAAGGTCGGCCGTCGTTTGCCCTACAGCGACAGAGGTGGCCGTAGTGGCGTAGTCATATTCGGCCGTGACTCCGGCTTTGGCGGCTGCGATCAGCTTCAGACCGAGCTCGCCTTCGCCCTGGGCGCTGAACTTGAACCTCTTGTCCGTTGAGCGATCAACCTCGAGTCGAACACCGAGCTGCGAGAGTGCGTCGACGTAAATGTCTTCAGCCGTAGTCTTGTGCCGACACTGGACGACAATGGCATTTGGAACCACCCGTTGTCGGAGCCAAGACTTGCCACATTTCGATACACCGCGAAGTGCGATGTGATTAGGCCTAAGCAGCAACTCCGACAGCCGTTGATCGAGGTGTCCTCGGTCGACGTACGAGTGCGAGAGAATCTTGTTCGATAGCCCGAATACTTCGTGCGTCTTCAAGCGGTCGGCCATGGCGTGAGATAGTCATGCAAAGGGATTGAGGAGTCAATGCCGTGAGGTTGAGGGGAGCTGGATCTTGAGCGCGGACGCGCGAGGGGGCCGGTTCGGCATTACGCCCGCCGATCGCGATTACCCGCGCGCGTCTGGTGCCAGAGCAGGTTGTGACAAGCGCTCGCTGCTGTCGGGAGACCAACCAGCGAGGGCTCTATTCGACACGTGCTCGCAGAACGAGCGAACGCACACGTTCACTTCTTCCGCGTGTACTCGATCCTGATGTGCTCTTCTTCCTTGCCTTCGGGACCCTTGCCGTACATCGACCACGTGTAGTGATCGTCGTCCTTGTACTGCGTGACCGTGCGCGTCGGCTCGAGCGTGCCGCTCATGCCGAACGACAGGCCGGTCATCGTCATCTGCTTCTTCGCTTCGTCGTAATCGCCTTCGAGCGACACCGGCGATCCGGTCATCGAGTCCGTCCAGAACGTGTAGTACTTCTTCTTCACCGGACAGAAGCCGTTGACGCCGTGGCCGATGAACTTCATGCCCATCATCTCGCCCGAGAAGTCGTCGATCGTGTGAAAGCCGGTGCGCGCGACGCTCGTCATCGTGCCCGTCGTGCGCTGATTCATGCCGGCCGGGTCCATGATCACGACGACGTCCCACGTGCCGGCGTATTTCTTGAGCAGCGCGTGCTGAGGACCGGGCTGCATCATCGCGGCCATGTCGGCGGCGGCGTTGTCGCCATGTTGTGCGCGGACGGCGTAGGCGAGACCGGCGCCGGTGACGAGGAGGAGTGCGGACAAGAGGATCTTCATGATGGTTCGTTGGAGGGGAGGGGTGTCTCGGATGGCTCCAGCGGAATGGGAGCCGGCGAAGATTCTCGGCATCGCCGCGAGAAATGCGAGAGGGAGCTCGCCCTCACTCCTGGCCGTTCGGGTGGCAGGTGAGACACGCCTGGCTCTGGTAGACGTACCCGGGCACGCGATCGTGGTCGTTGTCGGTGTCCTGTTGATTGTGCTCGTGGCAATTCGTGCACGAGAAGCTGCGGAAGTTGCCGGGGTTCAGGTGGCACTGCGCGCACGCGAGGTTGCCGTGCGGTCCGCTCGTGATCGGGAACGAGTGGTTGAACTTCGCTCCTTGCCACGAGTTCGTGTCGTGGCAGGCCTCGCAGTTGGTCGGGAATCCTGCCGCGGTGTGATTGGGATCGTTCGTCGAGTTGTAGTCGGCGAGGTGGCACTGGACGCATCCGCTGCGGATCCCGGCGTGATTGAAGCTCGCGTTGCGCCACGAGCTCGTGTTGTGGCACTGCTGGCAGGTGGTCGGGAAGCCCTGTGCGATGTGATTGGGATCCGTCGTCCGGTTGTACTCGTCGATGTGACACGCGGCGCAGTCGCTCGGCGTCCCGCGGAAGACGTTGCCGGCGTGGCACGCGCTGCAGTCGATCAGCGTGTGCGCTCCCGTGAGCGGGAAGCGCGAGTGGTTGAAGGTAGCGTTCTCCCACGAGCTCGTGTTGTGACACTGCCGGCACGTCGTCGGGAAGCCGGCGGCGGAGTGGTTCGGGTCGCTCGTCGAGTTGTAGTCGTCGAGGTGACAGCTGGCGCAGTCGGTTGGCGTGCCGTTGAAGACGTCGCCGACGTGGCATGCGTTGCACGCGACCGTCGTGTGCGCGCCGGTCAGCGGGAACGTCGAGTGGTTGAAGCCGGCGCCCGTCCAAGTCGTGGGGATGTGGCAACGATCGCAGTTCGCCGTCCAATTCTGGGCTTGGTGGTCGGGTGAGTCCGCGCGCGCGAGGTCGTCGGCGTGACACGTGACGCACTCGGTGTCCGTGCGCTCGAAGTTGCCGACCTGCGCGCCGGGATGGCAGCGGAAGCACGCCGTCGCCGCGTGCGCGCCGACGAGCGGGAAGCGC
>CAZQHA010000524.1:0-3396 GCA_964592795.1 uncultured Planctomycetaceae bacterium
GCGAGCCGAGCTCGCCGGCGTTCACCCGCGCGGTGTGGGAGCGCGCGCGCGAGCTCGTCCGCGCCGGCGATCGCGCCGGCGACTGGAATCAGGCGCTGATGGAGCTCGGCGCGCTCGTGTGCACGCCGCGCGAACCCGACTGCGCGAGCTGCCCGGTCGCGCGCGACTGCCGCGCGCGCCGCGACGGACGCGTCGCGGAGCTGCCTCGACCGAAGGCGCGCAAGTCGACCGTCGACGTCGAGCTCTCGATGCTCGTCGTCGAGCGGCGCGGCCGCTTGCTCCTCGAGCGACGTCCGCCGGGAGGGCGCATGGCCGGACTGTGGCAGCTGCCGACCCTCGAGACGCGGGGCCCGGGACTCTTTCCGTCGCGCTGGCCGCACGGGTTCGATGCCGGCGACGAGATCGGCGCGCTCCGCCACACGATCACGCACCACAGGATTCGCGCGTCGGTGCGCCTCGGAACGCTCACCGCGCGCACCATCTCCGCGCCGTACGCGTGGTTCGCCGCGCGCGACGTTGCTGGGCTGGCGCTCACGGGGATGACGCGCAAGGCGCTCGGGTCGTACTCAACGGACTCGCGACCCGCTATCCTCGCGCGCGCCACGTGCCGCAGACCTCCGAGACCATCGCCGAGCGACGAGCCGACAGTCCAGCGCAGCGCTTGACCGGCCGCGGGGTCACGCTCGTGGTGCCCGCGTTCAACGAGGAGAGCGCGATCGAGGGCGTGGTCGCCCGGCTGTCAGGTCTCGCGCTCGGAGTTCCGGTCGAGCTGATCGTCGTCGACGACGGCTCGCACGACGGCACGGCCGGCGTGCTGGAGCGCATCGCCCCGCGCTACCCCACGATGCGCATCGTGCGCCACCCGCAGAACAAGGGCTACGGCGCGTCGCTCAAGACCGGCTTCGCGCACGCGAGCCACGCGGTCGTCGTGATTACGGACGCGGACGGAACGTACCCCGAAGATCGGATCGCCGATCTCTTGGCGCGGATCGACGACGGCGCGGAGATGGCGGTCGGCGCACGCACCGGCGAAGAGGTCGAGATCCCGCTCGTGCGCCGTCCCGCGAAGGCATTCCTGCGCGCGCTCGCGTCGTTCCTCGCCGGAACGCGCATCCCCGACTTGAACTCGGGGTTGCGCGCGATGCGACGCGACCTCGTGCTCGCCTACCGGCCGATCCTGCCGCAGGGCTTCAGCTTCACGACGACGATCACGCTCGCCGCGCTGACGAACGATCACCGCGTCGACTGGGTGCCGATCAACTACAGAAAGCGCGCCGGCTCGAGCAAGATCCGCCCGGTGCGCGACACGCTCGGCTTCTTGTCGTTGATCATCCGCACGGTGCTCTACTTCAACCCGCTGAAGGTGTTCTACCCGGTGGCGGTCGTCGTCGGGCTGGGGCTCTTGGGCTCGCTCTACTACGACATCTTCGTCGTGTCGCCGCCGAACCTCAGCGACAAGAGCGTCTTGATGTTCGTCGCGCTCGTGCAGGTGCTCTCGATCGGCCTGCTCGCGGACATGATCGTGCGCTGCCGCGAGCGCTAGTCATCGCTGAGTCGAGCCATTTCACGGCCAGGTGACTCGATATCCATTCGACCAGTTGGTCGTCGCAGCGTTGCAGAAGTTCGGCGCGGCGGAGCGATAGAACAACTGGTAGTACGCCGTTTGTCCCGCCGGCTGCGCGGTCTGCACCGACACTGGATTCGTCTGCACAGTGTTCGGATACGTCCAGTGTCCTTGTGGCGCACCGTTCGTCCCGGCGAAGTGGGAGCCGAACCGGATCAGTTGGCCGTCAGCGCATCGGATTCCATCGGCCGCGGCGATGCCGGCGGTTGCGTTGGCATTGCCCTTCACCATCAAACCGAAACCGACATAGTTTGGAGCCACGAGCACGTCGAATGCGACGCTTCCAGGAGCGGGCGTCGTCGAACCGCTTGCGGTCAGCAGCGCACCATTCGGATTCAGTGAGTTCGCGCAGCCGTGGCCCGGCGCAGCCGGCGGATTGGGTACCGTGTTCGGCGGCACGCACGGGCATGACGTCCGGAGCGAGCCGTCGCCGAAGCAAAAGCCGATGCCCGGATCGAGGCAGTTGCGAAACACCGTCACGGTCTGAGCCGCCAGATTCGCCGCCGCCAGTTCGCGGTCGCCATCTCCATCGAAATCAGAATGCGTCAGTGAGGAAATAATGGTGCCCGACCCCAATTCTTCGTAGGGCGCAAAGGTGCCATCGCCTCGATTCAAGAGCAGCGACAGTGAGTGCGACTCAGGCGTGAGCACTGCCAGATCCAAGTCACCGTCTTTATCCAGGTCGGTACCGACGACACGTTGGGGACTTAGCGCAACCGGATACGTCACATACGGGGCGAAGGAACCGCTACCTTGATTCAATAGCACCGCGACGCAGTCGTTGCCGTCGTTGGCCGTCACGAGGTCTGGACGGCCATCACCATTTAGGTCCGCGTTCGTGATATGCCAAACGTCGGTCCCTGCGTTGCGGGGCACGGGCGCTGAAAACGTGCCGTCGCCCTGGTTGAAGAGCACCGACACGCTGTCGACGCTCTGGTTCGCCACCGCCAGATCCACGTCTCCATCAGCGTCCAGATCAGCGCTCGTCACGCTATACGGAGAATTGCCCGCAGCGTACTGCGCGTGCGGCGTGAAGCTGCCTTGGCCTTGGTTCAGAAGCACCGACACGGTGCCTGAGAACATGTTCGACGTGGCCACGTCGATGTCGCCATCGCCGTCGAAGTCTGCACTCGAGATGCCGGTCGGGCCCGATCCCGTAGCGTAGTGGACATAAGTGCCAAACGTGCCGGTGCCCTGGTTCAGAAGTACCGACACGATGCCGGCGGGAGAAAAGCGCACTACAGCTAGGTCGGTGTCGCCGTCTCCGTCGAGATCAGCACCGGTCATCGCCCAAGCGTTGAGACCGGTGGCGTACTGCGCATACGGCGCGAACGTGCCGTCGCCGTGGTTCGAGAGCACCGACACGAAGTCGACAAGTGTGTCTGTCGCCACGAGGTCAGTGTCGCCGTCACCGTCGAGGTCAGCACTGAGCAAGTCCAGGGCGAATAGACCCACAATGGTCGGCGGGTCGGCCTCGAAGCACACTTGCGCATGGGCGCTTTGGGCGAGCACCAACACTCCGAGCGCGCCGCTCGAAAAGCGGAGAAAGCGCGCATTCAAGAAGCACGTGGCCGCCCTGAAGGCTCGGTACGATCGAGTTGAAAACGGCAGCCGCATCGCGACCGATTGTAGCTGCAATTCGAGGAAGCGTCGGTCCGGCCTCCAGGCGCACCTACTCACTCGTCGCTGTGCGGCTTTGCCGAACTATTCGTGCCGATAAATCGTGCGGACCGCGCGCTTCAGGAAGCGGGCGAGCGCGCGCGGGTCGCACG
>CAZQHA010000525.1:0-3385 GCA_964592795.1 uncultured Planctomycetaceae bacterium
GGATCGACGTTCCACGTGTCGGGCTCGCAGTCGACGAGGACCGGTGTCGCTCCGCAGTAGCGGACCGCGTTCACGGTCGCGACGAACGTGAACGTCGGGACGATCACCTCGTCGCCGGGCTTGACGCCGAGCGCGGCGAGCGCGACGTGCAGCGCCGCGGTGCCGTTGCACGTGGCCAGTCCGTGCTGCGCTCCGACGTAGTCCGCGAACGCGCGCTCGAACTTCGCGAGGTAGGGGCCCTGCGAGGAGATCCAGCCCGAGTCGAACGCGTCGAGGAAGAGCTCGCGGTCCTTCTCGTCGAGATGGGGTTCGGTCACCGGATAGAAACGGGACGGCATCGCGCCTCCTGGATGACGAGCGTGTACTGCTTCTGCGATTCGGAATGGAGCTCGGTGCGGAGCGTGAACGCGCCCGCGCCGAAGGTCGGCTCGAGCGCGGCGCGCAGGTCCGCGAGGACCGCGTGATCGGCGGGCAGATCGGGCGAGCCGAGCAGGGGCGCCTTCTTCGCGAACGGAGCGAGCGGGAGGTCCGCGCTCCCGGCGGCGACACGGATGCGACCGAGCTCGTACTGCTGCGCGCGCCACAGGCTCGTCGGATGGACGATCGTCACGCGGCTGTCGAGGAAGACGCGGAAGCCGCGCGCGCGCGCGTCGTTGCAGACGCCGACGAGGAGGCCGTCCTCGTGGACGCCGCGGAACCGCACGCCCGAGTCGAACACCTCGCGCCGGAAGAGCACGGTGCTCCCGACGCTCGCGAGCTCGGTCAGCGCGAACGGCTGATAGGCGGGATGGTACGGCGCGACGTTCTCGAACTTCCTGCCGTCGAGCCCGCGGAAGCCCCACGTGTCGTAGAAGTAGCCGCCGAGGAAGATGCCCGGCGCGACGACGTCGACCTGGTCGGCGACGAGCTGCGAGAGGAGATCCGGCGGCAGGCACAGATCGCTCTCGCACCACAGCACGTAGTCGTGGCGGATGCCCGCGAGGCCTTCGATCGCCGCGTTCGCGAGCATGGCCCACTTGGCGACGCGATCGGAGAAGTCCGTCACCGGCTCGACGTCGATCTTCTGCAGCCGCAGGCGAGGATCCTCGCGTCCCCATTCGGCGAGGCGCGCGTGCGTGTCGTCCTTCGAGTCGCCCTCGACGAACGAGTAGACGAGCTCGATCTCGGGCGAGATCTGCGCTTCGAGCGCGGCGCGGAAGTAATCGATGCCGCGCGAGCGATTCCTGAAGAGCGAACAGACGGCGACGGTGGTGCTCGGCATGGGACCGCCGTCGCTATCGGAGCGATCCCCGAGGAGCTGGAGACCTTAAGTCAGCGGTATCCCAGGCGCGGCTCGACTTCGTGCCCGGCCGAGCGCAGCACCATCTCGCGCTCCGCGAGCACGAGGTCCGACGCGACCATCATCGACACGAGCTCTTCCACGCTGGTCTTGGGCTCCCAGCCGAGCACGCGCCGCGCGCGCGACGCGTCGCCCTCGAGGTGGGGGACTTCCGCCGGCCGCAAGTAGCGCGGGTCGGTCTTCACGTACTTCTTCCAGTCGAGGTCGAGCTCGCTGAACGCCAGCTCGAGGAACTCGCGGAGTTCGATCGATCGGCCCGTCGCGACCACGTAGTCGTCGGGCTTGTCCTGCTGGAGCATCCGCCACATCGCGTCGACGTAGTCGCCCGCGAAGCCCCAGTCGCGCCGCGTGTCGAGGTTGCCGAGCACGAGCTTGTCCTGCAGGCCGAACTTGATGCGCGTCGCCGCGCGCGTGATCTTGCGCGTGACGAACGTCTCGCCGCGGCGCGGGCTCTCGTGGTTGAACAGGATGCCGCTGCACGCGAAGAGGCCGTAGCTCTCGCGGTGGTTGACGATCTGGTAGTGCGCGTACACCTTGGCGCACGCGTACGGCGAGCGCGGCTGGAAGCGCGTGCCCTCGTGCTGGCGCGGCATTGCATTGCCGAACATCTCGCTCGAGCTGGCTTGGTAGAAGCGCACCTTCTTGCCGCCGCCGTTCTGGTAGCCGCGGATCGCTTCGAGGAGTCGAATGACCGCGACCGCGGTCACGTCGACCGTGTACTCGGGTTGGTCGAACGAGACGCGCACGTGGCTCTGCGCGCCCAGGTTGTAGACCTCGTCGGGCTCGATCTCCTCGACCAGGCTGCGCAGCGCGCCGGCGTCGGACAGATCGCCGTAGTGCAGGTAGAGGTTCGGGTGCGGGGTCTCGCCGATGTGCAGGTGGTCGATGCGGTCGGTGTTGAAGAGCGACGCGCGGCGGACGACGCCGTGGACGTGGTAGCCCTTCTCGAGGAGGAGCTCGGCGAGGTAGCTGCCGTCCTGGCCCGTGATTCCGGTGATCAGTGCGATTTTGGGCATGGCGGGTTCTGGATCGGGCCGATCGACGTTCCGCTCAAGGACTTTCTTCCGGCGATCCAGTCCAGGGTCTCGTCGAGCGACCGCTCCGGCGTCCAATCGCAAGCCGCGCGCAGCTTGTCGGGCCGTCCGACGAGCGGCGGCGCGGGCGCGCCGGAGAATCGGACCTCGCGTCCGGCCGAGAGGCGCCGAGAGAGGGCCGCGGCGATCTCCGAGACGCGCCGCGGCACGCCGCTCGATAGATTCCACGCCTCGCCGCTTCGCGCGCGCACCGTGCACAGCGCCGCGATCCCGCGCACGCCGTCGCGGACGTCGAGCACGTCGATCGTGTTGTCGGGGCCGCGCATCTCGAGCGCGCCCGATCCGCGCGACAAGCGCTCGAGGAACTCGGGCAGGAAGAGACCGCGCGGCATCGCCGGCCCCAGGTTCTGGAACGGTCGGACGATCTGCACGTCGAGATCGCGCGAGCGGAAGCGCGCCCAGTCCTCGGAGAGGAGCTTGGAGAGACCGTAGAGCGTCGTCGGCCCGAGCGGCTCGTCCTCGCGGTGCGCCTCGAGTCGATCCGCGTACACGCGCGCGCTGCTGACGAACACCACGCGCATCCCGGGTGCGACGCGCGCCAGGTGGTCCAGGGCGTTCGCGGCGATGGCGACGTTCTCGCGCACGCGCTCGCCGTTCCACGCGTCGCCGGGCACGGAGTGTCCCGCGAGGTGCACCGCGGCATCCCACGGGCCGCGCCGGTGCTCGAAGCTCGCCGGATCGCGAAGGTCGGCCGTCTCGCGGCTCCAGCCTTCCACGTCGTGCCCGAGCTCGAGCAAGTGCTCGACGAGATGTCGCCCAAGAAAGCCCGCCGCGCCTAGGACGAGGATGCGCACGCGCGCACGTTCTATCACACGGCGGTCAGCGGAACGGATCGCGCGCGAGCTTGGCGCCCGTCGCGGCGACCGAAGGCTCCGCGCGCGGCGCGGCGCGCAAGCGAATCGTCCACTCGAGCCGCCCCTCGGTGGAGGGATGGAGCTCGGCGCGCCCGCCC
>CAZQHA010000526.1:0-3376 GCA_964592795.1 uncultured Planctomycetaceae bacterium
GGTCGGCGACGGCGTCAACGACGCACCCGCGCTAGCGCGATCGAGCCTCGGCATCGCGATGGGAGTGGCTGGCACCGACGCGGCGCTCGAGACCGCCGACGTCGCCCTGATGGGCGACGATCTCTCGCGCGTCGGTTGGCTCGTCCGGCACTCGCGGCGGACCCTGCGGGTGATCCGCCAGAACGTCGTCGCATCGCTCGTGGTCAAGGCGGTGTTCCTCGTCCTTTCCTTCGCCGGCCATGCGTCGCTGTGGGGAGCGATCGCGTCGGACATGGGTGTGTCCCTGCTTGTCGTGCTCAATGCGTTGCGCCTACTCGATTCGAGACGCGCACTCCCGAGGTGATTCATGCTCCAACGCATCCTCCGCTTCTCGATCTTTCATCCCGGCCTGATCGTCGTGCTGACCTTGATCGCGGCCGCATTCGGGATTCACTCACTGACGCGCCTGCCGATCGACGCCGTTCCCGACATCACGAACAACCAGGTTCAGATCAACACGGTCGTCCCGTCGTTGTCACCGTTCGAGATCGAGAAGCAGGTGACGTTCCTGGTCGAGACGTCGCTCGCGGGCATTCCCGGGCTCCAGTACACGCGCTCGCTCTCCCGCAATGGCTTCTCGCAAGTGACCGCGGTCTTCGACGAGGACGTCGACATCTACTTCGCGCGCAACCAGGTCAACGAGCGTCTCGGACAGGTGCGCGAGAGCCTGCCGCCCGGTGCCGAACCGACGATGGGGCCGATCGCGACGGGACTCGGCGAGATCTATATGTGGACGGTCGGCTTCGACCATCCCGACGGAATCGGCGCACGCGTCGTCGACGGAGAGCCGGGCTGGCAATCGAACGGGACGTACCTGACGCCAGAGCACGAGCATCTGCGGAACGAAATCGAGCGCGCGGCCTACTTGCGCACCGTTCAGGACTGGATCATCCGGCCGCAGCTCAAGGGCGTGCCGGACGTCGCCGGCGTCGACTCGATCGGCGGCTACGTCAAGCAGTACCAGGTTCGTCCCGATCCGCAGCAGCTCGTCGGCTACGGCCTGACCTTCCATGACGTGATCGAGGCGCTCGAGCGCAACAACGTCAGCACGGGCGCGGGTTTCGTCGAGCACTTGGGCGAGTCGTACGTCGTTCGTGCCTCGGGACGGATCGAGAAAATCGAGGAGATTTCCACGATCGTGATCGCGACGCGCTCCGGCGTTCCGATCCGCATCCGCGACGTCGCCGAGGTTGGAATCGGCGGAGAGCTGAGGACCGGGAGCGCCAGCGAAGACGGCGCGGAAGCCGTCGTCGGTACGGCTCTGATGCTGATCGGCGCGAACAGCCGGACGGTTTCCTCCGCGGTCGATGAGAAGATGCGAGAGGTTTCGAAGACCCTGCCTTCCGACATCCACGCGAAGACGGTCCTCAACCGCACGAAGCTCGTCAACGCGACGATCGCCACGGTCGAGAAGAACCTCGTCGAGGGCGCGATCCTCGTCATCGCGGTGCTCTTCTTCCTGCTCGGCAATATCCGTGCGGCGATCCTGACCGCGCTCGCGATTCCGCTCTCGATGCTCCTGACGGCGACCGGCATGGTGCAGAGCCGGATCAGCGGCAACTTGATGAGCCTCGGCGCGATCGATTTCGGTCTGATCGTCGACGGCGCCGTGATCATCGTCGAGAACTGCCTGCGCGTGATCGCCGAGCGCCAACACGCGCTCGGACGCATCCTCACCAAGGCCGAGCGGCTCGAGGCCGTGTCCGAGGCCAGCTTGCAGGTCCGCAGTGCGACGGCTTTCGGCGAGGCGATCATCATCACGGTCTACTTCCCGATCCTCGCCCTGACCGGCGTCGAGGGGAAGATGTTTCACCCGATGGCGATGACGGTGATCTTTGCCCTCGTCGCGGCATTCGTCCTTTCACTGACGTTCGTGCCGGCGATGGTCGGGCTCTTGATCCGTGGCAAGGTCGCCGAGAAGGAGAACTTCCTGATCCGAGCCGCGAAGCGCGTGTACGCGCCGGTCGTGGACGCGGCCGTGCGCGTGCGCTGGTGGGTGGTCGGCAGCGCGGCGGCGGCGTTCGCTGCTTCGCTCTTGCTCTTCGGCCAGCTCGGTGAGGAGTTCGTGCCGACGCTCGACGAGAAGGACATCGCGATGCACGCGATGCGAATCCCGAGCACCGGGATCACTCAGTCGACGTCGATGCAACTCGAAGTCGAGTCCATCGTCAGCGCATTTCCAGAGGTCGCCTTCGTGTTCTCGAAGACGGGCACCGCCGAGATGGCGTCGGATCCGATGCCGCCGAACGTCTCGGACACGTTCATCATTTTCGAGCCGCGTGAGAAGTGGCCCGACCCAGAGCTCCAGAAGTCGGAGCTGCAGGCGCGGATCGAGACAGCAGTGCAATCTGCCGTCGGCCACAACTACGAGTTCACGCAGCCGATCCAGATGCGCTTCAACGAGCTCATCTCGGGGGTGCGCGGCGACATTGCCGTGAAGGTCTACGGAGACGACTTTCCAGCCATGGAGCGCACGGCTCAGTCGATTGCTGGTGTCTTGCGCGGCATCGCGGGCGCCGCCGACATCCGTGTCGAGCAGACGACGGGGCTCCCGCTGATGGACATCCAGATCGATCGCGCGGCGATTGCGCGCGTGGGCCTGGGCATCGCGGACGTCCAGGACGTCGTCGCCGCCGCGGTGGGCGGGCGCGAGGCAGGTCTCGTGTTCGAGGGTGACCGCCGCTTCGATCTCGTCGTGCGGCTGCCCGACGCCGTGCGCGAGGACGTGCACCGTCTCGGTGAATTGCCGATCCCTCTCGCGCCCACCGAGATCGAGATCGACACCGTGCCGGTCTCCGATGGACACGTCCGAGTCGGTCCGGGTTTTGTTCCGCTCAACGCGATCGCTGCGATCGATGTATCCGAAGGCCCGAACCAAGTCAGTCGCGAGAATGGGAAGCGGCGGGTGGTCGTGCAGTGCAACGTGCGCGATCGCGACCTCGGCTCCTTTGCGGTCGAGGCTCAGTCACGAGTGGGCGCGCTCGCGTTGCCGACAGGGACATGGCTCGAATGGGGCGGCCAGTACGAGAACCTCGTTGCCGCGCGCGCACGCCTGTCCGTCGTCGTCCCGGCGTGCTTCGCATTGATATTCCTCTTGCTCTACTCGACCTTCGGCTCCGTCCGTCAGTCGTTGCTCGTGTTCAGCGGCGTGCCGCTCGGCTTGACGGGCGGCATCGTTGCGCTGTGGCTGCGCGACATCCCGTTCTCGATCTCCGCTGCCGTCGGATTCATCGCGCTGGCGGGCGTCGCGGCGCTGAACGGCCTTGTACTCGTCACGTTCATCAACCAGTTGCGCGTCGAGGGCGCGGACGTCACCGACGCGATCGTCCGCGGCGCG
>CAZQHA010000527.1:0-3374 GCA_964592795.1 uncultured Planctomycetaceae bacterium
ATTCGTGGTACACGCCGCGTCCGCCTTCGACCGTCTTGCGGTACAGGCTCTGCCCGTCGAGCGACGCGCGCGGCGCGAGTCCCATCGCTTCCGCGAGCGTCGGTGCGACGTCGATTTGGCTCACCGTGTCCTGCGAGTGCTCGCCGGCGCGCCATCCGTCCGGGTACGCGAGCAGGAACGGGATCCTGACCGTCGCCTGATAGCAGAAGACGCCGTGCGTGTGCTCGCCGTGCTCGCCGAGCCCTTCGCCGTGGTCGGCGAGCACCGAGACGAGCGTCGAATCGGCGACGCCGGCGCGCTCGAGCATCTCGAGCAGCTTTCCCACGGCGTCGTCCATGAACGCCACCTCGCCCAAGTACGCGTTGCCGCCGGCTTGATCGAGGAACGGCTTCGGCGGCTCGCACGGCGAATGGGGATCGAAGAAGTGCACCCACAGGAAGAAGGGCTTGGCCGGATCCCGTTTCGCGAACCACTGCTGGGCGTCGTGCAACGTCTTCTCGGCGCTGCGGTCGAGCATGTGCACCATCGTCACGACCGCGCCGGACTCCGGGACGCCGTACGTGTCGAAACCCTGGTCGAGCCCGGACGCGCGGTCGAGCACGACCGAGCTGACGAACGCCGCCGTCTGGTAGCCCGCGTCGCGCGCGCGCTCGGCGAGCGTCTCCGCCGGCGCGGGCAGCGCGACGCTCGCGTTGCCGCGCACCGTGTGCCGCGTCGGGTAGAGGCCGGTCATCATCGACGCGTGCGACGGCGCCGTCAGCGGCACGACCGCGTACGCGGATTCGTAGAGCACCGCCCGCCGCGCCAGCCCATCGAGCGCCGGCGTGACGCCCGCGCGGCCGCCGTAGCAGGACAGCGCGTCGGCGCGGGTCGTGTCGAGGGTGATCAGAAGTACCGAGGTGCGCCCGCTCGCGCCGCCCGGCGAGCATCCGGCCAGCGCGAGGAGCGCGGAGGCGAGAGCCACACGACGTCGCGACACCGCCGCATCGTAGCGCGGCGCTCGGCTCGCCCACGCATTCCATACAGACGGGCCCATTTCCTTCCGCGCGCCCCCCGCCATACTACCCAGGTAGTTGACGACCGAACCACGCCACGGAGTCTCCACATGCGCGCGCTGCTCTTGGCCCTCGTCCCGCTGTTCGCATCCGCGCAGGATGCCGCCGACGACCAGTACCAGTACGTGGTTGGCCTGGCCGAGAAGGGTCTCCACGACCGCGTGGTCAAAGAAGCGGAGAGCTTCCTCTCCGAGCATCCGCGCCACGCGAAGGCGGACCACGCGCGCTACCGGCTCGCGGCGGCGCTCTTCGAGCTGAAGCGCGAGCAGGACGCGCTGCCTCACTTGCGCACCCTCGCGTCGCGGCGCGGCTTCGAGCTCGAGTCGGAGGTGCAGTTCCGCCTCGGACAGTGCGAGCTCTCGGCCGAGCGCCTCGACGCGGCGTCGGCGGCGTTCGAGCGCGTGCTCGCGCTCGGCAAGGACTACCTGAAGGAGCCGTCGACGTGGATGCTCGGCGAAGCGCGCTTCCGCGCGAAGGACTACGCCGCCGCGCAGAAGCACTACGCGGCGGTGCTCGCCGCCGCGCCGCGCGGCACGTACGCCGACGACGCGGCGTGCGGACTCGCGTGGTGCGCGTACCGGCTCGGCAAGCCGAAGGAAGCGCTCGACAAGATCGAGACGGCGCTCGACCGCGTCGAGGGCGGGGAGCGGCAGAGCGAGATGGCGTTCCTCGCCGGCGAATGCCTGCTCGACCTCGATCAGCACGAAGCCGCGCTCGAGGCGTACGGCGTCGTCCGATCGGGGCCGTTCGCGGACGCGGCGCTGCGCGGCGCGGCGTTCGCGCGCGCGGGCATCGGGGACCACGCCGGCGCCGCCCGGGACTTCCGTGCGGTACTCGAGCGCTTCCCGAAGTCGCGCTTCGCCGCCGAGTGCGCGCTGCACGCCGGGATCGAGAGCCTCGCGGCGAAGGATCCCGGCGCGGCGCTCGCCGCGCTCTCGCACCCCGCCGCCGGCGACGGCGACGAGGCGCACTACTGGCGCGCGCGCGCGCAAGCCGAGACCGGCGACACGCGCGGCGCCCTCGCGACGCTCGACCGCGTGAAGACCCAGGGCGGCGAGCTCGCGCAGCGCGTCGGCGTCGCGCGCGGCGAGTGCCTGGCGAAGCTCGGCGACTCGCAGGCCGCGCTCGCCGCGTACGAGAAGTCGGGTTCGGATTGGGCGCTGCAGCGCGCGGCCGTCGAGAGCCTGAGCGGCGGACGAGCGGCCGACGCCGAGCGCCTCGCGAAGAAGCTGCTCGAGAGCTTCCCGAAGTCGCAGTACGCCGCCGAAGCGCGGATGGTCGTCGGCGAAGCGCGCTTCGCGCAGAAGGACTACGACGCCGCGGAGGAAGCGTTCCGCGCGGTCGCCGAGGGCGAATCGGACAAGGCGAAGTCGAACGCCGCGCGCGGTCGGATCGCGTGGTGTCGCTTCCTGCGCGGCGAGCACGCGGAGGCGGCCGCGATGTTCGCCGAGCTCGCGAAACGCGGCGGCGACGGCGCCGAAGCCGCCGACGCGCGCTGGATGCACGGGCGATCGCTCGAGGCTGCCGGCGACGAGGACGGCGCGCGCGCGGCGTACCGGCGTTTCCTCGATCGGCACGGCGAGCACGAGAAGAGCGCCGAAGCGACGCTGCGGCTCGCTCGTCTCGATCCGTCGGAGGGTTCGACGGCGCGCCTGGAGGAGCTCGCGAGCGCGGGCAGCGGCGCGCTCGCCGCGGAGGCCTGCCACGAGCTCGCCGAGCGCGCGTCGGCGGCCGGCGACTTCGCGCGTGCGAGGACGCGGTACGCGGAGGTGGCGCGCCGCGACCCCGGCTCGTCGCTCGTACCGGCCGCGCGCTACGGCGAGGCGTGGTGCCTCTACAACGAGCGCTCGTACGCCGAGGCGGCGGAGACGCTGCGCGGCCTCCTCGCGTCGAAGGAGCTCGACGAGAAGCTGCGCGAAGCCTCGGCCGAGCTCTACGTCTGGTCGGCGTGCAAGCTCGGAGACACGGGAGCGACTCTTCGCGCGTGGAAGTCGTTCACGGCGGCGACGAGCGACGAGACGAAGCTCGTCCGCGCCGCGCGCACGGTGATCACGGCGCTCAAGACGAGCGATCCCGACCAGGCGCGCGCGATCGTCAAGGACCTCACGAAGAGCGCGCGCGATCCGAAGCTCGCGGCCGCGCTGTCGATCGAGAGCGCCTACCTCCACCTCGACGCGGGCGACGTCGACGCCGCAGCGCGCGAGCTCGAGCGCGCGCGGCGCGCGTTGCCCGACGACCCGGCGCTCGCGGAGGCGTACTTCTTCGCCGGCGAAGCGCGCTTCGAGAAGGGCGACGCGCGCGGAGCGGCCGCCGACTACC
>CAZQHA010000528.1:0-3370 GCA_964592795.1 uncultured Planctomycetaceae bacterium
GCTCCACGAACGGCATGCGGCGCCACTCGATCGGTCGCCGCAGCGCCGTCGCGATCGCCTCCATCATCTCGACGTCGCGCCCCTTCTCGCGACCGTCCGCGTCGACCTCCGCGAACGGCGGGTTTTCGAGATCCGACGCGACGACGAGCGGCTCGTTCGCCCGCAGGTCGCGGTCGGCGCTGCAGGCGCTGCACACCCAACCGAGGAGCGCGATGAGAACACCGGTGGCGATTCGCATTCGCGGCAGGATACCAACGCCGATGCCGCCGCCGGGAACGGCTACACTCTCGAGCGATGGCGGATCGTGCAGGAACCGAACGCGCGCTCGTGATCGGATCGGGCGTCACCGGACTGACCACCGCGCTGTGCCTGCTCGACGCGGGCTTGGGCGTCGAGATCTGGACGAGCGCACGCCCGCGGATCACGACGTCGAGCGTCGCGGCGGCGATCTGGTATCCGTACAAGGCCGGACCGGCCGACAGGGTCGAGCGCTGGGCGCAGCAGAGCTACGCGACGTTCCGCGAGCTCGCGCGCGATCCGTCGAGCGGCGTCGTGATGCGCGAGGGGATCGAGCTCTTCCCGGCGGCGGAACCGAAGCCGCTGTGGCGCGCGGCGCTCGACGGGTTCCGCCCCGCGTCGCGCGGCGAGCTGCCCGCCGATTGCGGCGGCGGTTTCGTGTTCCGCGCGCCGGTGATCGAGATGCCGATCTACCTCGAGTACCTGACGCGACGCGTGATCGCGCGCGGCGGAGTGATCCGCGATCACGCGGTGCGCTCGCTCGGCGAAGCCGTCGATTCCGCCGCGGTCGTCGTCGACTGCGCCGGTCTCTCCGCGCGCGAGCTGGCGCCGGACCCCGAGCTCCATCCCATCCGCGGTCAGGTCGTGCGCGTCGAGCGCTGCGGCGTCGAGCGCTTCTTGCTCGACGACGACGGCCCGGGCGGCATTACGTACGTCATCCCGAGATCGAACGACTGCGTGCTCGGATCGACGGCGGAGTACGACCGCGAAGACACGCAGGTCGACGAAGCGACGACGAAGGCGATCGTCGCGCGTTGCGTCGCGCGCCAGCCGCGCCTCGCGAACGCGCGTATCCTGTCGGCGGCGGTCGGATTGCGACCCGGGCGAGCCGCCGTTCGCGTCGAAGCGCAGACCTTCCGCGACGCGCGGGTCGTGCACAACTACGGTCACGGCGGGAGCGGCGTGACGCTCTCGTGGGGCTGCGCGCGCGAGGTCGCGCAGCTCGTCCGCGCTCACTCTCGCGCCGATCGCAGCGCGAACGCGACGTAGAGGACCCCGCCCACGACGCCGAGCGCCAGGTCGAGGAGCGTGTCCTCGAGCTCGAGCTGCGCGCGCGTGCCGAACAGACGATCGGACGCGTACTCCGCGAACTCCCAGAACACCGACGCCGTCGCCGTCAGAGCGAACACGGCGGCGGCGTGGACCGCGGACCGGTGGCGCGGACCGATGACGTCCGGCGGCAGGCGCTCGAGCCCGGCGTGGAAGAAGTACGCGATCGCCACGCCGCCGGCGACGTGCATCACGATGTCGAGCGCCCAGTAGCGCACGTACGCGTCGAGCACGCACGACGCGTACACGTGCACGAGGAACACGAGCGTCGGCGCCCAGCCGGCCTGTCGAAGCAGGCCCATCACGCTCCCGAGCGCTGCTCCCACGTGTCGTCTCCGCGCTCACTGTAGCGCGGAGCGCCGCGATCAGAACCGGAAGATGCGGTAGATCGCCGTCGACGTCGACACGAGGATCGAGCCGTCGGCCATCTGCGCGATGTCGAGCGGCTTGTTGTCGGTGCCGCTCGGCACGAACGTCGCGAACGTGATGTCGTCCGCGAGCGTCGTGAAGCTGCCGCCGGAGAGGACCAGCTGATGGATTTCCTCGGTCGCGAACGCCGTGAGGAAGAGATCGTTGCGCAGGTCGCTGAACTCGCCGCCGCCCGAGTGGAACATCATCCCCTTGGGCTCGAGCGCACCCGAGAAGGTCGTGACGTTGAGCCCGACGATCGCCGGATCGAGGTTTCCGGTCGTGTCGCCCCACTCGAAGTTCTTGTTGCCTTCGAGGAAGTTGATCTCGTCGTCCCCGCCGTCGCCGGTGTCGGCGCCAAACAGCGCGCCGGTGAACGGCTGGACCGCGAGCGCCAGCGTGTTGCGCAGCCCGCGCGTCCACTCCTCGCTCGTCGGCGCGGGGTTCGTCGCCGGGATGCCGCCGGCCGCGGTGAAGCGCAGGATCTTGCCGGCCAGCGACGTGCCGCTCTGCGCATCGGCGGGATCGCCGTTGTCACCGGTGCTGACGAAGAGGTTGCCCGCGAGGTCGAACACGATGTCGCCGCCGACGTTCTCCAACCCCAGCGGTAGGTCGTCGACGATCTCGGTCTCGTTCGTGCCCAGGTCCGCGACGTCCGTGAAGCGCACGATGCGCATGCGATCGGGCGTCGCCGACGCGACCGCGACGTAGACGAACCCGTCCGACGCGAAGTTCGGCGAGAGCGCGATGCCCATCAGCCCGCGGTCGGCGCCGGTGACGACCGGCAGCGTCGCGAACGGCGCCGGAAGCAGTGCCCCGGTCGCGTCGATGACGCGGATGTTCCCGGTCTCGAGCTCGTTGAAGAAGATGCGCCCGTCGGGCGCGATCGCGACGTGCGCGGGGATCGCGAGGCCGGCGACGACCTCCTCGGCCGCGAACCCTTCCACGAGCGTGGCGAAGCTCGCCGGCAGCTGCGGTCCAACCGCGATGACGATCGTGGTGAGCAGCGTCTCGCCCTCGAAGTCCGCGGACACGACGAAGTTCGTCTCGGGGGTCTCCGCGGTCGGCGTGCCGGTGATCTCGCCGTTCGCGAGGTTGAGCGTCAGACCCGCCGGAAGCGCCGGATTGACCACGTAGTTCGTGAAGAACGAGCCGCTGAGGATCGGAGCGATCGGCGTGATCGGCTCGTTCACGCGGTAGCGCACGTTCGACGCGTCGTAGTCGAGCGTGATGAACACGTTGCCGTCCTCGCCCTTGCAACCCGAAGCGGCCAGCACGAGCGCGAACAGCGCGTGGCGGATGTTGAGCTTTCTCATCACACGATTCCCTGCGTGGTTTCGATGGATCCCCTCGGAGATCGGCAGGAAATGCGCGGAGCTGGCGATGTCCGATCGCGACCCCGGGGCCGGGTCTCGAAACTGCGACGATCCTGCCTTCCCTACCGCCCTTTCCCGATCGGCGTCCCCTTCATCGAACGGCGGCTCGTGGGCCTTGATCGAAAGGGATTTGAACTGCGTAGCTTCGCTGTGTTTCTCGGAGGCACGGCTCCCCAGAAACCCCGCCACCAACCGCGGATCGCGCGATCACTGCCTCGAGCAGGCCCTCTTGGACCGCC
>CAZQHA010000529.1:0-3364 GCA_964592795.1 uncultured Planctomycetaceae bacterium
GCGCCGATCCGGCCGCGCGCGCCCGGCCGTCTGCTCGGGGCTCATGTACGCCGGCGTGCCCGACACCTCGCCGCTCTGCGACATCTGCTGCGCCTCGCGGTCGTCGTGACGCGCGAGCCCGAAGTCGAGGACCACCGGCTCGCCGTCGGGCGTCACCATGATGTTGGCGGGCTTGACGTCGCGGTGGATGACCCCGGATTCGTGGGCTGCGTGCAGCGCGCGCGCGGTCTTCTCGAACAAGGCGGCGAGCTCGCGCAGCTGTGCGCGATCCGGCGGCGGCGCGCTCGCGGACCGCGCGGTCGAGAGTCGCTTCGCGAGCGTCTCGCCCGGCACGAAGCGCATCGCGATGTAAGGAATGCCGCGGTCGAGGTCGGCCTCGAGCAGAGCGCAGATCCCGGGGTGCTCGAGGCGCGACGCAACTTCGGCCTCGCGCCGGAAGCGCTTCAGCGCTTCCTCTCCCCCGGGGCCGAGATGCGGCAAAACCTTGAGCGCGACCTGCCGTTGGATGCGCGTGTCTTCCGCCAGCCACACGATCGCCTGGCCGCCGCGACCGAGCTCGCGCAGCGTGCGATAGGGTCCGATCGATCGAGATTCGTCGTGCACGTCTGGCGGCTCTGCGGATCAGTGTAAGAATGCGTCGTCGATGCGCGCCACTTCCACATCGCGAGCGATGCACCGCGCGCTGAGTGCGCCAGACGAGGTTCGACCGCGTTCCACGATCGCGGTCCGACGGTTGCATGCCTCGCGAATTCGCGTTTCGCCGAGTACCTGAATCTCGGCATCCCATCCGCAGAGAAGAAGAGGCGCGCCATGAAGAGCTCGGTACCGGTTGGATTCCTGTTCGTCGTGCTCGCGATCGCAGGGTGTGGCGGCGGAGGCAGCGGCGGAGGCAGCGGCGGCGGCGGCATCACGACCTCGACCGGCGACGAGACCGTGTTCGCGATCACGACGAACAACCGGCTGATCTCGTTCGATCCCGGCACGCCCGGAACGCTCCGCAGCTCGCGTCCCGTGACCGGGCTCGTCGCCGGCGAGTCGCTCGCCGCGATCGACAACCGTCCGGGAACGGGCGACCTCTACGCTCTCGGCGCCTCGAGCCGCATCTATGCCATCGATTCGCGCACGGGCGTCGCGACGCAGGTCGGCGTCGGCGAGTTCACTCCGGCGCTCGCGGGCACGAGCTTCGGCTTCGACTTCAACCCGGTCGTCGACCGCGTGCGCGTCGTGAGCGACACGGATCAGAACCTGCGCGTGCAGCCGGCGACCGGCCAAGTGGTCGCCGAGGACGTCACGCTCTCCTATTTCCCGACCGATCCGAGCAACGCGGCCGATCCCACGCTCGTCGCGGCGGCGTACACGAACGGCTACGCGGGCGCCAACTCGACGACGCTCTACGCGATCGACAGCGGCGTGGACGCGCTCGTGCTCCAGGGATCCCCGGGCGGAGCGCCGCTGTCGCCGAACGCCGGGGTCCTGTTCACCGTCGGCCCGCTCGGCGTCGACGTGTCGAGCGAAGCCGGGTTCGACATCTCTCCGTTCGGCGGAGCGTTCGCGAGCCTCACCGCGCCCGGCGCGACCGACACGCAGATCTACGTGATCAACCTCGACACCGGCACGGCGGGGCTCCTCGGCACGATCGGCGGCGGCCTCCTCGTCCGCGACATCGCGATCGTCCCGCCGGCGCGACCGCGCGTCTTCGCGATCACGGCGGACAACGACCTCGTGTCGTTCCGGCCCGCGACGCCGAACGTGCTGCTCAGCTCGGTGCACGTCACCGGGCTTCGCGTCGCCGAGGAGCTCCTGGGCCTCGACTTCCGGCCCGCGACGGGGACGTTGATCGCGCTCGGCGACACGAGCCGCGTGTACGAGATCAACACGACGAACGGCGCGGCGACGGAGATCGGCAGCGCGCAGTTCTCGCCGCTCCTCGAGGGCAACGAGTTCGGTGTCGACCTCAACCCCGTTCCCGATCGCCTGCGCATCGTCAGCGATGCCGACCAGAACCTGCGCGTCAACCCGAGCACGGGGACGGTGGCGGCGACCGACGCCGTCCTCTCGTACGACGCGGGGGACACGAACGTCTCCACGGATCCGTCGATCGTCGCGGTCGCCTACACCGACAACTACGCGGGAACGAAGTCGACCACGCAGTACGGCATCGACTCGGACCTCGACGTCCTCGTGCGTCAGGGATCGACCGGCGGACTGCCGCAGTCGCCGAACACGGGCGTGCTGTTCACGGTCGGTGCGCTCGGCGTGGACGCATCGCCGCTCGTCGGCTTCGACGTCTCGTGCTTGGGAGGCGCGTTCGCGTCGATCACCTCGCCGGGCGGCACGGATTCGCAGTTCTACGCGATCAATCTGGAGAGCGGGACCGCCGGCCTCCTCGGATCGATCGGAGCGCCCGCTCCCGTGCGCGACATCGCGATCGAGCCGCCGGCCGCGCCGGTGTTGTACGCCGTCACGAGCAGCAATCGGCTCGTCTCGTTCCTCGCCGGCGAGCCGCAGGAGCTCATCGGAGACGTCGCGCTCACCGGCCTGCAGGCCGGTGAGTCCGTGCTCGCGATCGACTTCCGTCCCGCGACGCGCGAGCTGTTCGCGCTCGGCAGCTCGAGCCGGCTGTACCGCATCAACCGCACGAACGGCGCGGCGGCGCGCGTCGCCGACACGGCGTTCTCGACCGCGCTCGCGGGAGCGGCCTTCGGCTTCGAGTTCAACCCGACGGTCGACCGCATCCGCGTCGTGAGCGACAACGACCAGAACTTGCGTGTGCATCCGACGACGGGCGCCATCGTGAGCGTCGACGCGACGCTGGCGTACGCCGCCGGCGACCTCAACTCGGGCGCGAATCCGTCGATCGCGGCGCTGGCCCACTCTTCCAACTTCGCGGGCGCGACCTCGACGACGCTGTACGGGATCGACACGTCGCTCGACGCGCTCGTCCGATTGGGAACGGTCGGCGGCACGCTGATCAACCCGAACGGCGGCACGCTGTTCACCGTCGGCGGATTGAACGTCGACGCGTCGGACCTCGCGGGGTTCGACATCACGATGCACGGCGGCGCGTTCGCGGTGATGACCGCCCCGGCAGCTTCGGCCTCGCAGCTCTACTCGATCAGCCTGTCGACCGGACAAGCCACTCTGATCGGACCGATCGGCGGGACGGCGACGGTGCGCGGTCTGGCGGCCGTTCCGGCCGGCCTGTAGCCGCGGCGATCGAGGCTCACTGTAAGAACGCGCGCGGCGGGCTCGCCCCTGCCGCGCGCGGTCGCTCGTCGGCTACCATGGAACGCTCCCGTCGCAGCGTCCGTCGGGTGTCCCCATGGTGAAGACCGCCCTCGTCCAGACCTACCACCCCTACACG
>CAZQHA010000530.1:0-3363 GCA_964592795.1 uncultured Planctomycetaceae bacterium
GGTCGTTGGGGCCGTCGGAGCCGCATCGCCCGACGACGGTCGGTGTGGGTCGCCTCGCCGGGGTCGGTGCGATTGGACGCAGCGACGGTGGCCGTCGCGACAGCCTGCTCTTCGTCAGTGACCGCCGCGTCCGCCCGGCGGCATGTTCGCCTTCATGAAGTCGAAAGGCTTCTCGGTGAAGCCCTTCGGAACGTCGAACGCGCCTTCGGGGGCATCCTTGTGCTCCACCGCCGTGAGCTCCTCCTTCGACTTCATCTCGGATCCCATCATCGGCGTGCTCATCATGGTGAGGACCGGGAAGCCTTCGACCTTCTTCCACTCCGCGGCGATCGCGGATCCCCCCGGCATCATCGACATCATCGATCCCGCCAGCTCGCAGTAGTTGGCGGAGTCGACGGCGATGTCCTTGGTCGCCCAGACTTCCTGAGTCGAGCTCCCCATCGGCATCGACATCGTCACCGTGAACTTCGTCGCGTTCCAGTCGCGGATCTTCTTGGTCTCGGTCGAGGGCGTCACCGTCACTTTGATATTGGAGAACATGCTCTCCATCATCGGAGCCGCCTCGGCGGGGATGTACTTCTTCATGTCGATCGGCAGATCGAGCGTGCTGTAGGTCTTGGCCGCGGTGTCGACGAGGTACAGCTTCTTGAGATCGGCGCGGACGATGGTCACCTGGCCGCCGGACTCGTGCCGCATGCGTTGCTTTCCGATCCACATCGTCTCGGTGACGTCCGTGGCGGGCGACTGGCGGCCCATCACCGAGTAGGCATCGGTGTGCTTCGTCTTCGTGATCATGAGGTCGGCCGCGACGGCCGGCGATGCGAGGACGGCGAACAGCGCGATGCGTGCAAGTCGATTCACGGCGATTTCCTCCCTGGGTCTGTGTGGCTTGGCGGAACAGCCGGAGACTAGGAAGTCCGCGCGCGCGAGTCCAACCGGTCGCTCGCGGCAGAAAGACGCGCGGCACCGCATGTGCGGCGCCGCGCGCGAATCAGGAAACCAGGCGAGGGAGACTCAGGGTCCGAAGGTGACGCTGTACGCGTTCGAGACGTTGATCAATCCGCCGCACGGCCCGTGAGGATTGCGGTACCAGACCTGGAAGTTCCAGGTCGAGCTGGGAGTGATCAGACCCGACGGCCCGAAGAATTGCGCGCTGTGCGCCACCGTGCCGGGTCCCTGAGTGAGCGTGCCCGTCGGCCACGTGCTCGCCGCGCGGAAGCGGAACGAGGGGTAGCCGCCGCCGCCCGCGCACAGGAGGCCGTCGCCGAACGGCATGACCGTCTGCTGCGACGACATGTAGAAGCGCGCGAGCGTCGCGATCGGCATCCCGGTGACCTTCAGGACGAGATCGTCCGCGGTGACGCTCGTCGAGCCGGTGCCCATGAGCAGCGCGCCGCCGCCCGTCGAGTTCCTGCACCCGCTCGTCGGGTTGTCGTTCCCGCACGGGCAGAACGTCCCGTAGCAGAAGCCCGTCCCCGGGTGGAGCGCCGGCTGGATCGCCATCGCTTGGACGTCGAACGTCGCGTCGAAGCTGCCGATCACCTGCCCCGTGCTGCGGTTGACGCGCAGGATCGTGCCGTTCGATCCGCCGACGAGGAGCTGCGTGCCGTTGACGACGAGCGCCGTCGCGTCGCTCGGCACCGTGAACGCGTACGACACGAAGCCGGCGTTGAAGTTGTAGTGGTAGATGTTGCCGGTCGAGTCACCCATGAACAGGTCGTCGCCGTCCACGGCCATCGATTGGATGGGACCGCAGCTCGCGCACGCGAGCAGGTTGACGAAGTTGCCCTGCACGATGTCGCCGAGCCACACGGACTGCGACAAGCTGCCGGCGATCAGCGTGCTGCCGTGCAGCGCGAGGGCGTCGACCGTCGTCGGAAGCTGGTGCACGACCGACGCGACACCGGTCACCGGGTTCACGACGTGGATCTTTCCGTTGCCGCCGCCGACGATCACGTTGCCGGCGTTGCGCGTCATCGCGCGCGCGTCCGTGTCGAGCGTGTACGCGTACGCGATGCTCTGCGCCGCGTCGTTGAAGACGTACACGTTGCCGTTCAAGTCTCCGACGTGGAGCGTGTCGCCGGAGAGCACCATCGAGTTGACCTGGCCGCCGCACGCCGACACGGGCGTGAAGTTCCCGGTGCCTGCGTCGCCTTTCTGGATGACGGTGTTCGAGCTGCCGACGAACACTTCCTGGGCCAGGGCCGGTGTCGCCGTCAGCGCAGCGAACGCGGCGAGGCCCGCCAGCGGGGAACGGAAGAACGAGATCGGGGTCGAGCGGATCATGACTGCGCCTTGTGGAGGGAGAAGGGGTGTTGAAGTCCGCCCACGGCGGGCTCCAAAGGCTTCAAGCGACAGCGCGCTCGCCGCGTTACGCGGGAACTCGGCTCATCCGCGCAAGAGCTTTTCGAGCGCCGCGAGCAGCGCCGCGCGCGCGCTCTCCCGCGACTTCACGAACGCGAGGCTCGCGGACGCCCCGAGCTCGGCGCACTGCTGCTCGAATCCGCTCGCCCAGCGATCGAGATCGCGCGCATCCGGCCCGCCGACGACCGGTTCGCCGCGGTCGATCAACACGCAGACCCGCAGTCCCCGCATCGCGGCGGTCGCGGGACGGCGCGGCTCGATGAGCGCGCCGCGCACGAGCACACCGCGGAAGAGCCCGGGGATGCGCGACGCGATCCGAAACGCTTCCTGAGCTCCGCGTCCCTCGCCCGCGAGCAGGATCTGCGTTCGATCGACCTTGTGCGACCTGCGAAACGCGCGCAGCGCGTCGCTCACGCGCTTGGATTCCTCGACCGCGAGGTCGGGATCGACGTCGCGCGGATCCGACCAAGCCATCCCCCGCGACGGATCCGTGCCGGTCGGCGTGCCGGCCGACGGCGCGACGAGCGCGACGCCGAGCTCGTCCGCGACCGCGCGCCACTCGCCCTGGACGATCGCGTCCTTCGTCGATCCGTCGGCGTGGAGCACGATGAGCACGGGCACGGTCTCCCGCTCCGCGAGGCGCGCGGGTACGTACGTCGCGGGCTCGCTCGCGTACGCTTCGGCCGCGGCCCGCAGCGCGGTCATCCGCTCGACGAACGCGACGAAGCGTGGATCGCGGCGCACGTTCGCGAGCTCGGGATCCTTCGACGCGTTCTGGACCGCGGTCGGGCGGTACGCGAAGCCCAGATCGATCGCGCGATCGAGCGAGCGGAACGCCTCGTCGACGTCGCCGAGCAGCGACTGCGCGCAAGCGATGTTGAACGCGGACGTCGCGTGAGCGGGCTCGAGCTCGAGGCACTGCTCGAACGCCGCGATCGCCTCCGCGTAGCGGCCCGATTGAAGCGCGCTGATCCCGGCCTGGTAGCGCTCGTCGAACGC
>CAZQHA010000531.1:0-3338 GCA_964592795.1 uncultured Planctomycetaceae bacterium
ATCCTGCGCCCGCCGCCCGCGCCCGGCCCCGCGCCGAAGCTCTACGGCCGCTTCCTGCGCGTCGAGCCGAGCGTGACGCCCGTGTCCGGTCTCTTCGCCGTCGAGGAAGGCGCCGTGCTCGACACCGCGGAAGAGCCGCCCGCGTTGGACTCCGTGCTCGATTCCGTCGGCAAGGTCGAGCTCTCGGCCGCCGAGCGCGCGGAGCGCGTCGCGAGCCACAAGAAGCTCTACGACTGGGTGCGCACGGTCGACCTCAAGTTCGGACAGATCATGAACCGCGACCGGTACGGGCTCGCGCGCCGGACGGGCGAGGACGTGCTGTTCGTCGAGTTCAATCCGGCTACGGGCAAGCCGCGCCTCCCCGGACAAGCGCCGGTGCCGATCGCGCGCGCGAACGTCGCGGAGTTCGGTTTCGCGGACACGGTGCAGAACCAGATCGAGCTGCGCCGCGCCGAGTTCGGCGATCCCTTGGCGATGGCCGAGTACGACGCCGCGATCTCGTTCGCGATCGCGTGCGTCGATCAGCACCTCGAGACGCCGCGCGCGCTCGAGATCGCGTCGGAGATGTTCACGCGCGCGATGGCGATCGCGAAGGAGGATCCGGTGCCGCGCCTGGGCCTCGCGCGCTGCTACGAAGCCGGCTTCGACTTCGAGCGCGCGTTCCAGGAATACCGTGCGATGCTCGACGGCGCGTACGCGCGCAATCCGCTCGTGCTCGTGCGCCTGGCCGTCCTCGAGGCGCGCTTCCGCATGTTCGATCGGGCCGAGGAGCGCATGCGCGAGGCCGAGCGCTACGGCCGGACGGCGTGGCACGTGCAGTTCTGCCTGGGCCGCTTCCTGCGCGAGCGCGGTCGACCCGACGAAGCGGTCGAGCACCTGCGCCTCGCCGCCCAGTACGAGCCGACCGGACCGGAGGCGAAGCACGAGCGCGCGCGCGTGCGCAGCGAGCTGGCGCGCGCGCTGCTCGCGACCGGCAACGTGACCGAGGGCGCGGAGTGGTTCGAGAAGGCGCGACAAGCCGATCCGAGCGAGCAGAGCGCGCACGCGGGCCTCGTGAGCGCGTCGGTGATGGCGGGCAAGCACGCCGGCGGCACGTTGAACGGCGCGGCGAACGTCGACAAGGGATCTCTCTCGGAGAGCGCGGACTTCGAGCTGCTCCTCGCGCTCGGTCTCGAGAGCCTGGCGGCCCGCGACGCGGCGCGCGCGGAGCAGACGCTGCGCCTCGCGGCGAGCTCGGATCCCTTGCGCGCCAGCTTCGCGCTGCGCGCGCTCTCGTACCTGGCGGAGAGCACCGGCTATCCCGAGGAAGCGCTGCGCGCGATCGATCTCGCGCTGGAGAACGACCCGACCGACGCGTGGTCGCTCTACCAGAAGGGGCGCTTGTCCGCCGCGCGCGACGACCTCGACGGCGCGACGGAGAGCTTCACGCGCGCGCTCGACGTCGAGCTCGACATGCCCGACGTGCTCGCGGCGCTCGGAGAGGTCGCGCACCGGCGCGGCGACTTCGCGGCCGCGGAGCGCTACCTCGAGCGCGCGCTGATGCTCGAGCCCAAGCTCGCGTCGGTGGGAGCGCTGCGCGGGATCAACTTCGTCGAGCTCGGCGCGCTCGGCGACGCCGAGGCGGCGTTCCGGCAAGCGCTCTCCGTGTCGCCCGATCATCCGGCCGCGCGCAACGGTCTCGCCTGGTGCTACTACGCGCGCGGCGATTCGACCGAGGCGCTGGCGCGCTTCCGCGAGCTCGACGACAACCGGCGCGCGCTGCCGGAGAACGACCCGCATCGCGTGCACGCGCGATCGGAGATCGCGCGCATCTCCGACCACCTCGAGAAGGTCGTGTGGAGCGATCTCTTCGAGCGCCGCACGCTGCTCAACGGCTGGGAGACCGAGGAGAAAAGCGGGCCGCAGGTCACGATCCACGACGGACACGTGTCGATCGCCGGCACGTTCAAGTCGAACGGCCGCGCGCGCCTGTGGCAGCTCAAGAACGCCGGTGCCTTCGTCGCGTTCCAAGCGCGCATCACGATCAAGTCCGGGACGACCGCGCGCGCGGGCCTGTTCGTGTCGCGCGAGTCGACGCGCGCCGGCGAGACGCAGGTCGAAGCCGAGGTGACCGTGTCGCGCCACAACGATCCGGGCAAGAACACGATCCAGACGCGGCTGATGAAGCGCGGCGAGGAGGAGCTCGAGCACACCGACGTCGCGGGCTTCGACTGGAAGCTCGACCAGCCGATGGTCGTGCGCATCGAGCGCACCGGCGACATGAGCGACACGCGCGTGCGCCTCCTCGTCGACGGATTCCCGGTCCTCGACGATGCGCCGATGCCGAACCTGGGCCGCACGAACGCGGACCTGAGGCTCGGCGTCTTCGCCGAAGGCCAGACCGGCCGCCAGGTCCAAGTCGAGGTCGACGACGTCGAGCTCGTGTACCGCGAGAAGCAATGAAGACACGACGCGCCGGCTTCTCGATGATCGAGCTCCTCGCGGTGATCGTGATCTTGGGGATCCTGATCGTCGTCTTGCTGCCGCGCCTGCGCGGGGCGCAGGACATCGCCGAGGAGAAGCTGACGAAGAACTACCTGACGCAGCTCGACGGCGCGATCGCCGAATACGAGACGCACTTCGGCGACTTCCCGCCGAGCACGTTCCTCGAGAAGTGGGGGCCGGCGCCGAACGGGACGAACGCGGGCGGCGAGGCGCTCGTGCTCTCCTTGTGGTCCAACGACTGGGGCGGCGCGGGCCTTTCCGAGGATCCGCTCGTCAACACCGACAACGACGAGACCAAGAAGCCGATGGCGCGCTTTCCCGTGCCCAAGCTGTTCGAGCTCGGCGATCACTGGGGCAATCCGATCGCGTACATCCACCGGCGCGACTACGGCAAGACGGTGCACTACGCGACGCTCGATCCCACGACCGGCGAGCCGATCGAGAGCAACGTCACGGCGCGCATGAGCTCGAAGACGAAGTCGTACGCGAACCCGACGAAGTACCAGCTGATCTCCGCCGGACAAGACGGCCAGTTCGGGACCGAGGACGACATCACGAACTTCAACGTGCAGTGAGCGAGCACTACGGCGTCAGACACTTTTTTTCTCGCGCGCTCGAACGCGGCGCGAGGGAGCGCTCGTCGCCGCGGCGCGCGTGAAAAAAAGTGTCTGACGCCGTAGTGCTCGCGGCCCGGAAAACGCGAGGTTTCACGCTGATCGAGCTCCTGCTCGTGATGGGGATCATCGCGCTCCTCCTCGGGATCGGCGTCGGCGCGTTCGCTCGCCTGGACCTCGGCGACCGCGTCGCGCCGACCCTGGTGGAGAACACATTGCGCTCGGCGCACAACTGGGCCG
>CAZQHA010000532.1:0-3333 GCA_964592795.1 uncultured Planctomycetaceae bacterium
CACCCGGCTGCCAGTGGCGGATCGACGTGCCGCCGTAGCCGACGGACGCGAGCCCGATCGGGACGCCGGTCGTCGTTCGCAGGAGTCGGCCGAACGCCGGCCACGGGCTGCCGTCGCCGCTCGAGTCCTGCACGCCCGGCATCGGGTCCGCGGCGAGGCTCCAACGTTCCCCGTCGTATGCGCTGACGAGGTCGTCCTGAGACGGCGTGCGCGTCTCGCCCCAGTTCGTCGAGTTCGATTGACCGGCGATCACGAACACTTCGCCGACTCCGAAGCGCTCGACGCGCGTCACGACGGGCGTCGCACCGGGATCGGCCGACTCCGCGCTCGCCTCGAGCGTGTACCAGCCTCCGGCGGGAACGGCCAGCACCGATTCGACGAGCTGCCCGGGAGCCGGATCGTCCTTCGTCGCGACGGAGGCGGTCACCACATCGCTGCCGTCGCCGCGCAACACGCGCAGGCGGACGCTCGCGATGCCGTCGGGCGCGCGTCCGACGACGCGGACCTGCGCGAGCCCCGCCGCGTCGCGTTGGAACACCGAGCGTTCGGCGGGGCTCGTGATCTCGACGACCGCTTCCGCGCCGCGGAAGGACGCGCACAGCCCGAGGATGACGGCGAGCAGCACATTCGATGAGCGGAGCATGCGCGGACATTCTGCGGTCGAGGCGTGCTCCCGGATACCATGGCTCCTCACATGCCGGCCCGGACTCCGAAGGCGATCCCGCGCTCGAAGCCCGCGCGGACTTCGAACGGCGCGAAAGCCAAGGGCTCGTCCGCGCCGAGCCTCCCGCGCATCCCGCGCGACCCGGTCGACGACTACACGAGCACGGCCGCGGATCGCCGGCGCGCGCTGTGGGCGCAGGCCTCGGGAGCGCGTCCGGCGCACGTCGCGGGCCGCCCGGTGGCGCTCGAGGAGGCGCGCGGGAAGATCGAGAACCTCGTCGGGTTCGCGCAGGTCCCGCTCGGCATCGCCGGGCCGCTGCGCGTCGACACCAGCGCGGGAGTGTGCGAGGTGTACGTCCCGATGGCGACGACCGAAGGCGCCCTCGTCGCGTCGTACTCGCGCGGCATGCGCCTTCTCGCGACCGGCCGCGCGCGCGCGCGTCGTGCATCAAGGTCTGACGCAGAACCCGATCCTCGTGTATCCCGACGCCGAGCGCGCCATCCACGCCGCGCGCGTGGCGGACGAGAGCTTCGAGGGGTTCCGAGAGCTCGTCGCGAACACGACGAAGCACGGCCGGCTCGTGTCCGTGCGCGCGCGGCCGATGGGACGGCGGCTCGTCGTGAGCTTCTCCTTCCATACCGCGGATGCGATCGGCATCAACATGGCGGCGCGCGCGGCGGACCTGTGCTCCGCGGATCTCGCCGGGCGAACCGGCGCGGTGGCGCGCTACGTCCACGGACAGGACGTCGAGAAGCGCGCGAACGCGCACGCGCTGTCGAACGGACGCGGCCGCAGCGTGGTCTGCGACGTCGAGCTGTCGCGCGACGCGCTGGCCGAGCACTTGCGCGTCGCGCCCGAGGATCTCGTCGCGATCGCGCGCACGTACGCGCTCGGCTACGCGGATCTGGGCACCCACAACTGGCTCGTGCAATCCGCGAACGGCATCGCCGCCGTGATGATCGCGTGCGGGCAGGACGTCGCGTACGTCACCGAGAGCTCGATCGGCTTCCTCGACTTCGACATCGGCGAGAAGGGCGGCCTGTACGCGAGCGTGTACTTGCCCGCGCTCCTCGTCGGAACGGTCGGGGGCGGAACGGGACAGGGCACCGCCGCGGAGTGTCTGGCGCTCCTCGGATGCGCCGGCGCCGGCAAGGCGGCGAAGTTCGCCGAGATCCTTGCGGCCACCGTTCTCGCGGGCGATCTTTCCTTGATGGCCGCGTTCTGCGCTCACGAGTTCGTCGCGGCGCACGAGCGGCTCGGTCGCAATCGGCCGGACGAGAAGCCCGCGGCGCGCGCTCGGAAGAGGAAGCGTTGAGCGAGCGCGGCATGTCAGCGTCCGGTCCGATCGCGGCGCCGACCTTGGGCGAGCCGCCGCCCGCCCGGCGCTCCTTCGAGCTGTGGGCCGGGCTCGCGTACTTCGCGGCCGGGTGCTACGCGCTCCTTCTCCTTTATCTATTCATTCGTCCGGGCGGCGTCGGACCGGTGCTCGCGTACAACGTCGGAAGGCCGCTGGTCGAGATCCTCGCGCTCGTCACCGTCGCGTTCGGGTTGGTGTGGTGCGCGCTGCACCGGCCGATCTACCAGCGGCGGCGCGTCCTTCCGTTCGCGTGCCTGGCGCTCGTGATCGGCGTCGCGTCGATGCCGCTCGCGTACCCCTCGTCTCACGCGGGGAAGCCCAGCCGAGTGCGATTCCGACTGCCGTTCGACGGCGAGTGGACGGTGTTCTGGGGCGGAGAGTCGCGCGACACGAGCCGCTTGTACGCGTACTTCCCGGACCGGCGCTGGGGCCTCGACTTCGTCGTCACCGAGAACGGCGAGAGCCACACCGGCACCGGCCTGACGGCGAAGGACTACTTCGTGTACGAGCGCGAGGTGCTCGAGCCCGTGTACGGAACGGTCGTGCGCGTCAACGCCGGGCTTCCCGACAGCCGCACGGGCATCTACGACAGCCGCCTGCCGGAGTTCGGCAACTACGTCGTGATCCAGGTCGCGCCCGGCGAGTACGTCTTCCTCTGCCATCTGCTCGTCGGATCGATCGCCGTGACCGCCGGGCAGAACGTCCGCGCCGGCGAGGTGATCGGCCGCGTCGGCAACTCCGGGTACTCGACGGTCACGCCGCAGCCGCACCTCGCGATCCATCTGCAGGACACGCCCGAGCCGGGCCGCGGCGAAGCGATCCCGTGGCAGTTCTGCGACTACCTGTCGGGCGGTGTGCCGGTCGAATGCGGGCTCCCGCGCGGCGGTATCGACCGCGACGGAAGTTTCTTGGGGGAGCGCGTTCAACCGGTCGCCGTTTCCGACCGATAATCGCGACTCCGCGAATCCGAGGCGAGCGCGCGCTTGACGAGCGCTGAAATCACGCTAACCTCTTTTGCCGAAAATTTTTGCCGCACCCACCCGGCGCCGATACCGGGCTCGTCCCATAGGGCGGCACCCGAACTCCAATGACCACCGCACTCCGAACCGAATCCCCGCGCAAAGCCCCCGCCAAGAAGGGCCTCGAGACCCACCGCAACATCGGCATCATGGCCCACATCGATGCCGGGAAGACCACGGTCACCGAGCGCATCCTGTTCCTGACCGGCCGGATCCACCGGACGGGCGAGGTCCACGACGGCGAAGCCACGATGGACTTCCTCGAGGAGGAGCAGAAGCGTGGCATCACCATC
>CAZQHA010000533.1:0-3313 GCA_964592795.1 uncultured Planctomycetaceae bacterium
GCGCTGCCCGCGAGCGCGAGGTAGTACGCCGCCAGCGGCGGGTTCTTGTCGAAGCGATGGAGCGGCGTCGCCGTGCCGGTCCAGTTCATCACGGCGCCGTAGGGATCGGCGGGATGCTCCGCGATGTGCCGCGCCTGCGCGATGTAGACCGGATCGTCGATCGTGAACGCCTTGCCGACGAAGCCGGCGAGCAGCACGACGACGAGGGCCACGAGGAGCGCGACGTCGCGCTTTGGAAACGAAGCGGTCACCGATCCGACTCTAGCGGATCGGTGACCGTCGCGAACGTCCCTTGACTACTGCGCGATGCCGTTGAATGCCGCGAGCGAAGTGAACCTCGCCTCGAACTGCGTCTGACCGAGCAGCGGATCCTGGATCGCGTCGAGGTGGCGGTCGTACGCGAGCCAGACGGCCGGGTTGAACCAGGCGTGCTCGTCGCGCGTGAACTGCACGTGCCTCAGGATGTCGCCGATCGTCGGCTTGGGCGCCCCGGCGTTCGTCAAGTAATCCCAGTAGAAGCGCAGCCAGTCCATCTCGACCGAGTATCCGTCGTTGACGAAGCACATCGTCGACATCCAATTGCTGACGCCGCCGGAAGGCGCGACGCCGACGCCCTCGACGTCGAGCTGCCAGTTGTCCGCCGCGAAGTCGGCGTACGCGGGATCCGCGACCTCCTTGTAGTACTTGAACCAGGCCGAGGTCGAGCTCGTGTTGTTCCACGCGACCGCGGAGACGAAGTGCGCGAGACCTTCGCCGAACGCGCCCGCGGCCCACTCCTTCGAGCGCATCGCGTGATCGCCGACGCCCGCGTACGCGCAATCGGCGTCGCCCGAGTTCTCGTCCCAGCTGTGCGAGTAGAGGCCCGTCTGACCGTTCGTCCATTGGTAGTGGAGCCAGTGTCCGACCTCGTGACCGACGAGGAACTTGCGATTGGTGACGCCGGCTTCGATCTCGACGAAGTTGCCGCTCTGGCACGAGCCGCCGCCGTCGCAGTCGGGGTTGTCGTTCACGACGCGCAGGAACTCGGGCCCCGGGAGCCCGGGAGCGCACATCGAATCGACACGATGGAAGATGTAGCTCGAGAACGCGATCAGGTCGGACTCGGGCGACGGCTCGTTCTCGTAGTAGACCGTTCGCGGAACTCCGAGCGGATCCGCGGTGAACTGCCAGAACGGAGGATCGTTTGGCGCGAGCGCCGCCGCGGCCTTCGTCGGGAACGCGCGGATCGTGATGTTGCTATTCGCGCCGAGCCGCGCCTCGGCCCAGATCGTCACGGTGAAACCCGAATTCTCCGTCGCGTTGAACTCGACGCACCCCGTGTTCTTGTTCGTGAAGAACGACTTCGGCGCACCCCAGTTCGGGTGGTCGATCTCGACTCGCGCGCCGCGCGTGTTCATCAGGGACCCGCTCGTGTAGTAGTCCTCGCCGAAGCCGCTGTCGATCGAGTCGTATTCCCAGCGCAGGCAGAACTGCCAGCGGTCGGAATCGGGGCGCTCCGACACCGTCAGCGCGAGCTTGTTCGGGCCGTTCCCGCCGGCGCCGCCGCCGATGACCGGCCCTTGGTCTTCCGAGGCCAGTCCGCGACCCGCTCCGCCTTCGAACGCGCCGAGCAATCCCGCGGGCGGAGTCGAGAAGAGCGCGCGATGAAGATCGCCTCCGTTGAACAGCGCGCGACGCGCCCCTCGGCGGTACACGTTCACGATCGACGGACCGCTGCCCGCGCTCGGTGACTCGTGGAAGAAGACCTCCGGCGCGGTGTCACGGTCGAGGAGCGTCCCAGCCGCGTCGCGCACGCGCAGATCGAGCGAGAGACGTCCCGAGAACGCCAGGTTCGAGATGTCGATGCCGAACGCGTCGAGCGGAATCGCGAGCGTCCAGGTCTCCAGCGGCGTCAGTGAGCCGGTGGCGAGCACGAGCTCGGCGCGCTCTCCGGCGGCGTTCATCTCCCCCACCACTTCGTACGCGAGAGGCTCGTTCGACGAGCTGACGAGCTGCGCCGCGAGCAGCGGGATCGACAGCGTCGTCGACGACGCGTCCGACGGCAGGCTCGGGTAGGCGATGCGCACCCGCTGCGGAACGAGCGGATTCGTGGCGCACTTGGGAGTGTCGGACTCCTGCGCGGTGGCGGTGAACGAGAGCAAGACGAGCACGGGAAAGGTTCTTCGAAACATGGCGATCCTCGGGAAGCGGTGCGGTGGCCGGTTTCCAACCAACGCAAGAAACCGCCCCGCCGTCCGCCAGGAATCCCACCGCAGCGCCCGCTTGCCTGTTCGCGGCGCTCCCCGCCGTTCGTTCCATGCGGCGGCGAGCCAAGTCGCGCTAGAATCCTTCCTTACAGCCGATGAGCGACCCCTCTTCCGACACCCTGCTGCGCCGCTGGCAAGCCGACGGCGATCGAAAGGCGCTCGAGGAGCTCCTGCGCCTGGAGCTGCCCCGGCTGCGCGAGCGCCTGGCCCGCAACGACCAGAGCCTCGTCGGCGCCTCGGTCGGCGCCACGGATGCCGCGCAGGAAGCGGCGCACCGGCTGATCGAGCGCGAGGAGGACCTGAAGTTCGAAGGCGTCGGCCCCTTGCGCTCGTTCCTGTGGACGACGGCGCGGCACTACTTGATCGACCGCTTCCGCCGGCGCCGCCGCCGCGAGGAGCTCGAGTCGCCCGACGAGCTCCACGACAAGGACTCGACGTCCGTGTCGCTGCCCGCCGACGTCGATCCGCAGAAGGAGCTCTTCGCCGCGCTGCGCCGCCTCTCCTCCAGCGACCGCGAGATCATCGAGTTCGTGTACCTGCACGAGCACACCGTCGACGAGGCGGCGAAGGAGCTCGGCGTCGCGAAGGACGCGGCGCGGATGCGTCTCGCGCGCGCGCAGGATCGGCTGCGCGAGATCATCGCGATCCGCGCTCGCGCGGCGCAGTGACGGCGGAGTGCCGGCGCGAGCTCAGCTGCCGCCGCCGAGCCAGCACCCAGTTTTCCAACCCGGCACCTCCGCGGCTCACACCCGGTGCATGAACCGGAACACGCGCTCGTGCATCACGCGCACGACGTAGTCGTCCGGGCCGCCCAGGCACTCGAGGCAGTGCTTCACGTCGCCGAACGAGCTGCCCGGAGCGAGCTCCACCGTCACGACCATGTGGAAGTAGCCTTCGACCATCTTCTGCGAGATGTCGTGCACGTTCGCGTTCAGCTTCGCGAGCGCCCCCGTGATCTCGGCCAGCACGCCGGGCCGGTTCTTTCCGACCGCCGTGATCACGACGCCGGTGCCGAGGTCGACGCACGCCGGCTTCGTCCAGTTTCAGCGCCCACATCAGAGCGGTAC
>CAZQHA010000534.1:0-3310 GCA_964592795.1 uncultured Planctomycetaceae bacterium
CCACCGAAAGGCAGGTCAATCATGAAGCGCACACTCTCGATCTGTTCGCCCACGTCCGCCCTCATCGCGTGTGCAGTCGTCGCCGCGGCGAACGCCGTCGCGGCTTCGTCGCCCGCGACTGGAGGTGCGACCGTCACCGTCGACCTCGCGCTCGACGACTTCATGGACTTCGGCGGCGCGCAAACGGTCGCCGACCTGCCCGGGCCGGACGGCCACGTCACGTTCCGCGAAGCCGTGACGGCGGTGAACAACACGCCCGGCCCGCAGACGATCGCCTTCGCGATTCCGACCTCGGAGTGGGGCATCTTCTCGAGCGTCATGCCCGTCATCGAGATCGAGAACATGCTCTACGTCTCGGACGACGACACGACGATCGACTTCTCGACGCAGACCGCGTTCACCGGCGACACGAATCCGAGCGGAAACGAGGTCGGCATCTTGTACATGGGCCCGCCCGCGGCGATCCCGTCGATCTATCTCGCGGCCGATCGGTGCACCGTGCGCGGCCTCGACGCCGGCTGGGGCAACAACGTCGGCAACACGATCTGGATCTCCGGCAACGAGAACCTGATCGTCGGCTGCAACACGAACGGCCTGTCGATCCGCGGCCTCTCCGGCGGCGGTCACTTCAACGTCGTCCAAGGCAGCCGGTTCAAGGAAGGCGTCCACGTCCTGTCGGGCGCCAGCGACAACGTCTTCATCGGGAACACCTTCAACTGGGGCCTGCGGATCAACGGCGATTCGCTCTACGGTCCGTGCGAGCGCAACCGCGTCGGCGGCGCGACGCCGGCGGAGCGCAACGTCCTCGCCGGAAAGGGCTACTGGGGCGAGGAGGGATTCCCGCTCGGCACGCAGCTCGAGATCCGAAACGCGGTCGACACGCTCGTCCAAGGCAACTACGTCGGCACGACCGCCGACGGCATGGCGAAACATCCGGGCTCGAGCGGCACGGGCGGCATCTGGGTCGCTCTCGGCTCGACCGGGACCGTGCTCCGCGACAACGTGGTCTCCGGGATCGTGATGGTCGGCACGGATCACTACCAAGGTCAGCGGTTCGGCGTCGGAATCACGATCAACGGCGCCGCGACGAACACGACCGTCGTCGGGAATCGCGTCGGCGTCGCCGCCGACGGCGTGACTCCGATCGCGAACCGTGAAGGCGTCGTGGTGCAGTCGGACCCGAACGGCATCCCGACGGGAGTGCAGTTCGGCGGCGCCCTCCCCGCGGAAGGAAACGTCGTCGCGTTCAGCGAGACGAACGGCGTGCGCGTCGTGCTCGACGCGAACAAGGTCAAGATCAGCCGCAATTCGATCCACGACAACGGGGGCCTGGGAATCGAGCTCGTCGGCTGGAACGACACCGGCGTCACCCCCAACGATCCGATGGACGCGGACACCGGAGCGAACGCGCTCCAGAACTACCCGGTGCTCAGCGTCGCGACGCCGAGCCAGGTCGCGGGCATGTTGAGCAGCACGCCGAGCTCGTCGTTCGAGCTGCAGTTCTTCGCGAACGCGGTGGGCGACGCGTCGGGGTTCGGCGAAGGCGCCCAATTCGTCGGATCGACCACGGTGAACACCAACGCCCGCGGCGTGACGACCTTCACCGCCAGCCTCGCGCAAGTGGTGCCGCCGGGCACGGCGATCTCGGCCACCGCCACCGACGCCGCGGGCAACACTTCCGAGTTCTCCCGCTGGGTGACGGTCACGCCGGCGTTCCAGCGTCCCACTCGGCGCTGACTTCCTGTTGCGCGGGCCCGCGATCCGGCGGGCCCGCGATCCATCGACCGGCGCGATCGGATATCCTTCCTCTCATGATGATGTCATCGTCCCAAGGGGCCGCGGCGACTTCGGGCGCGCCCACCACGCTCACGGTCCCGTTCGTCGACTCGCCGTTCCTCGAGGAAGAGCTCCAGAAGTCGGGGCTCAGCGCGACGGATCAAGCACAGATTCGCGAGTACGCCGAGAAGGGCTACACCACGATCGACCTGGGCCTCCCCGACTTCGATGCGGTCGCGGCCTCGATCCTGAAGGACCTCGCGCCGCTCTACGCGAAGGACGATCGACGCGTCGCCGAGGCCTGGTACTTCCACGAGGGCGTGCGCAAGGTCGCATGCGCCCCGAAGCTGCTCGACATCCTGCGCAAGATCTACCGCCGCGAGCCGATCCCGTTCCAGACGCTGAACTTCGACAGCGGAACGCAGCAGCCGGCGCACAGCGACACGATCCACTTCCATTGCGTCCCCCACCATTACATGTGCGGCGTGTGGGTCGCCTTCGAGGACATCCAGCCGGGGACCGGCGAGCTCTTCGTCGTGCCGACGAGCCACCGCCTGAAGACGCTCGACATGTTCGACCTGGGCCTGACGTCGAACCCCAGCGCGTACAAGGACTACGAGACGTCGATGGGCCGCATCCTCGAAGCGCACGGCCTGAAGCGCACGCCCGTGTATCCGAAGAAGGGGCAGGCGCTGATCTGGCACGCGAACTTGCTCCACGGCGGCATGCCGATGACGAAGAAGGGCTCGACGCGGCACAGCCAGGCGTCGCACTACTACTTCGACGACTGCATGTACTACTTCCCGATGGGATCGGATCCGTATCGCGGGAAGATGGTGCTGCGCGAGGTGATCGACATCCGCGACGGGAAGTTCGTCGGTCACAAGTACCGCGGGCAAGACGTCGACCTCGCGGAGTACAAGGACGTGCTCACCTATCCGCGCCCGTTGCCGGACTGGGTCGAGAAGCCGAAGCCGTCCGGGACGTCGCCGTCGAAGGAGCCCGTGCGCAGCCGCCAGCCGTCGCTCCTGCACAGCGTGAAGAAGACGGTGCGCGGCCTGATGAAGTCGGACTAGCTCCGCCGGCTCGCGCGGATCACTTCGACTCGACGCCCGCGCGGACCTTGGGCACGACCGTCACCGTGAACTGGCACGCCGACCGATTTCCCGCCGTGTCCGTCGCCGTGCAAGTCACGAGCGTCGCGCCGCGCGGGAAGACGCTCCCCGACGGCGGAACGCTGACGACGTCCGGATCGAGATCGTAGTCGTCCTGGGCCGTGACCGAGAACGTGACGATCGTTCCGGGCGGACCCAGCGGCTCATCGGCGACGATCACCGATCCCGGACACGAGAGCTCGGGCGCCGTCGTGTCCGCCCAGCAGCCCCACCGCGCGAGAAAGCCATCGCCGGAATCGAACGCATTCGTGAACGACCCACCGGCGTAGAGCTTCGAGCCCCCTCCGTCGTCGAAGGCCCACATCGCTAGCACGTGGCCGATCAATCCTCAGCCGACCGCGCACCAGGTCCCGCCCGTC
>CAZQHA010000535.1:0-3304 GCA_964592795.1 uncultured Planctomycetaceae bacterium
GAGGTCCTGCGGTCGGACGCCGCGGCGCTCGACGCGCTCCCGAGCTTCATGGCGACGATGCACGGGCACGGCGTGCTCCACGGAGATCTCAACGTGTGGAACCTCCTCTGGAGCGGCGGCGAGTGGGTGCTGATCGATCTGGACGGCATCCGCGGTCCGCTGCACCGCGTCCGGCGGCGCGCGATCGCGGACGAGCAGTGGGTGCGCCTGGCCGCGACCTTGCGCGACGTCGAGTTCGCGCGCCCGCTGTACGAGCGCTACCTCGAGCGGATGGGCGAGCGGAGCGAGCTCTCGCCGCGCTGGAGCCGGATCGAGCCGCGAGCGCGCGAGCTCGCGGGGCACTACGACCGACTGCTCGCCGAGCGCGCGTCGCGGCCGGACGGCGGATAGATTGGCCGCCCACGCACGCATGACCGGCTCGCCGCTCACCCTGGCCCACGTCGACGCCGAGCGCGGTTTCTCGGGAGGCGAGGTGCAAGTCTTCCTATTGATGGAGGGGCTGCGCCGCCGCGGTCACCGCTCGGTGCTCGTGTGCCCGCCCGCCAGCCGCGCCCTCGACGAGGCACGCGCGCGCGGCTTCGAGGCGATCCCCGTGCGCTTGGCGAACGAGCTCGACGTCGTCAGCGTCGCGCGGCTTCGCAAGGAGCTCGCGCGGCTGCAACCGGACTTGGTGCACCTGCACACCGGCCGCGCGACGTGGCTGGGCGGGCTCGCGGCGCGGCTGGCGGAGATCCCGTCGATCACGACGCGGCGCATGGACCGCGAGGTGAAGCGCAACTGGCGCACGCGACTCGTGTACGGGCAGCTCGTCGAGCGCGCGGTCGCGATCTCGCCCGCGGTCGAAGCGTGCATGCACGCGGGCGGCGTGCCGCCCGAGAAGATCACGACGATCCACAGCGCCGTCGATCCTGCGGCGCTCGCGCCGAAGGTGGATCGCGCGAGCGTGCGGTGCGCGCTCGGCGCGAGCGCATCGGAGCTCGTCCTCCTCGCGGCCGCGTCGCTCGTGCCGCGCAAGGGGCTCGACGTCCTGATCGACGCGCTCTCCATGTTGCGCGAGCGCGGGCGGACGCCGGTGGCGTGGATCGCCGGGGACGGCCCCGTGCGCGCCGCATTGGAGGAGCAGTGCCGCCGCGCGTCCCTCGACGGACGCGTCGTCTTCCTCGGCGCGCGCGGCGACGTGCCCGACTTGATCGCCGCGGCCGACGTGTTCGTCCACCCGGCGCACCGCGAGGGCCTGGGCATCGCGGCGCTCGAAGCGATGGCGCTGGCGCGACCGGTGATCGCAAGCCGTGTCGGGGGTCTGGCGGAGTCCGTGATCGACGGCCGCACGGGGATCCTCGTGCCGCCGGGCGACGCGCGCGCGCTGGCGGAGGCGCTCGATCGAGTGCTCTCCGACGATGACCTGCGCGCGTCGCTCGGCGCGGCCGGGCCCGCGCGCGTCGCGGAGGGTTTCCTCGCCGAGCAAATGGTGGAGACGTACGAGCGTCTCTACCGCGACGTGCTCGCGGAGAGGAGCGCGACGTGAGCCCGCGCTCGAAGCTCAGTGCGTGCGTCATCGCGATGAACGAGGAGGACCGCATCGGCGACTGCCTCGCGTCGCTCGAGTTCTGCGACGAGATCGTCGTCGTCGACTCGCACTCGACGGACCGCACGCGCGAGGTCGCGGCGTCGCTCGGCGCGCGCGTGATCGAGCGCGACTGGCCGGGCTTCGTCGCGCAGAAGGAGTTCGCGGTTCGCGCCGCCGCGCACGAGCACGTCCTGTGCCTCGACGCCGACGAGCGGCTCTCCCCCGAGCTCGCCGGCGAGATCCAGCGGCTGCGCGACGCGGGCTTCCCCGTCTGCGCGGGCTGGCGAGCGCCGCGCCTCTCGAAGTACCTCGGCCGTTGGATGCACCACGGCGCGTGGGTTCCCGATCGGCAGCTGCGTCTCTTCGACCGCCGTCGCGGGCGCTGGTCGGGTCACGATCCTCACGACCGCGTCGAGATCGAGGGACCGCTCGGGGAGCTGCGCGGGAAGCTCCTGCACCATCCGTATCGCTCGTTCGACGAGCACCTGCGCACGATCGACAAGTACACGACGATCATGGCCGAGGGCCTGTTCGCGCGCGGCAAGCGAGCACGCGCGAGCGATCTCGTCATCCGTCCGCTCGCGCGCTTCCTGCGCGCGTACGTGTGGAAGCGCGGGTTCCTCGAGGGCTGGCGAGGGTTGCTCCAAGCGTGCCTCGCCGCTCACTACGGCCGCATGAAGTACGCGAAGCTCTTGGTTCTGCAGTCTCGCGAGCTAGACTCCGGCGCGGAACGAAAATGAGTCCATTCGCGAGGGGAGTGACGGCGGCCGCGCTCGTCTTCGGCACCGTCCTGCTGGCGTGTCACCGCGCGTCCCCGGTGACGCACGAATCGGCCGGCGCCGCGCTGATGCGCAACCTCGTGCGCTCGCGTTCGGTCGACGTGTTCGTCGAGCGCGGGCCGCTCGAGGAGGCCTGCCGCAAGCGAGCGCTCGTGTGCGGAACGAGCGCGGACAGCGGCGCGACCTCGCCGCTCGGCCGCGATCGCATCGACTACCGCATCAACCCGCCCGCGGATCGCGAGCGCGACACCGCCGCGCGCATCCTCGTCGGCACGACGGCGATGCCCCAGATCGTCTCGTTGCTCGATCGAATGGGCGTGCTGCACGGCGAGCGCGACGGCGCGCGCGGGTTCTGGTACCAGGAGCAGGTGTTCACGGACGCTCGCGACGTCCTGATCGCGACGCTCGACGATCCGCTGCGGCCGGGACTGCCCGTGACGCTCTTCTGCGGCAACGACGCCGACGCGCTGACGCACGCGCTCGGCGATCTGACGCCGGCGTGGCGGCCGTGGCTCCACGCGTACCGAGCGGGCGAGCTGGCGCTCAGCGGACCGCTGTCGCTCGAAGGACGCATCGTCGCGCACGAGCTGGGTCGGATCGCCGGCGCGGGCCTCCTCGCGCAGGGCTACGTCGACCTCCCCGCGGACGTCGAGGGCGTGTCGGGACGAGTCGCGCAGGAAGTGACGCCCGAGCGCACGCGCGAGTACCTGAGCCGCGCGGGCGGCGCGCGGAACCGCATCGCGAAGTTCCTCGCCGTGCCGGAGCTGCCGGACGTCTTCGTCGCGCTGCACGCGTACCCCGAGCAGCTCGTTCCGAAAGTCGGCCATCGAGCGCTGTCCGCGGTGAACCCGATCTCGCGCGCCGCGCACGTGTTGTGCGCGAGCGGCGTTCCGGACGACGGTGGAGCCGCGGTCGCCGACGCGTCCACCGCCGGTCAGCAGCTTGGCCCCGTCCTTCT
>CAZQHA010000536.1:0-3303 GCA_964592795.1 uncultured Planctomycetaceae bacterium
CGCAGGAACTCGCCTTCGAGCGGACGGCCGTCGACGTCGAGGCGCATCGTCTGCGACAGATCGCCCTTGGCCACCGCGGCGATCGAGCGCGTCACCTCGGCCGTCGGCCAGAGCAGGTCGTCGATCAACGTGTTGATCGACGTCTCCATCTCGCTCCACGCGCCGCCGCGATTCTTGAGCGACATCCGCTGGCGCGTCTTCCCGCGCTTTCCGACGACTTCTCCGATGCGCTGGAGCTCTTCCGCCATGCGCCGGTTCGAATCGACGATCTCGTTGAACGTGTCGGCGATCTTGCCCGGCAGGCCGGTCCAATCGCCCGGGAGTCGCGCGGTGAAGTTGCCGTCGCGCACGGTCTGGAGCGCCGTGAGCAGTTGATGCAGATCGATCGTGGTGTCGTAGGACACTTTCATGACTTGCGGCGGCAGCGGACGGCGAACGTCTTTTTCCTTCATGGCCCTACTTCTCTCGAGATGCGCGTCGAGAAGCTCTGTACTCCTGAATCGGAGCGTGTGAATGCGCGAGCGAGTCGCGTGGAGTCGCGCGCGCGATCGTGTGCGGCTCTCGCTGGAGTGCGCGAGCGTGCGAACGCGGCACACAGCGCGCGACGGATCGAACGATCGAGAGCATGCGCAGTCATGGTATCCGCGAAATCACCGAGAAACAGCGCTGAATCGTGATGATTCACGAGGTCTTGTCGGCGAGCTCGCGCGGTGATGGACGTGCGCGAGAGCGATGCGCGTCGCGCATCGAAAGCACGACGCGCACGCGCGCGAAGCGCGCGCGTGCGTCGACGCGGAGACGGACGAAGGATGCGTGCGTCGCGCGTGAATCATGCACACGGCGTCAGGTGTGCGAGCGCGCCGCGCGCGCCGCCGTCATCGGCGCCATGCCGGCCTCCATCGGTCGCAGGATCCCTTCGAGCAGATTGCGCATGTCTTCGGCGTGCTCCTCCTCGGTGGCGAGGATGCCTTCGAGCATCACACGAGTGGTGGGATCGCCGTTGCCCAGGTAGCGGATGATCTCCGTGTACGACTCGATCGCCACGCGCTCCGCGATCAAGTCCTCGCGGATCATGTCGAGCAGGTGCTCGCCGGCGACGTACTCCGCGTGGCTGCGCCGGGAGAGCTCGTCGGGCGAGAAGTCCGGCTTTCCTCCCAGCTGCACGATGCGCCCGGCGATCTGATCGGCGTGCTGCTGCTCCTGGTTCGCGTGCTCGAGGAACTCCGCGGCCGCCGGCTCGGCGTGAAGGCCGCTCGCCATGAAGTGGTGGCGCTTGTAGCGCAGCACGCACACGAGCTCCGTCGCGAGCGCCGCATTGAGCAGGTTGAGGACGACATTCCGATCGGCCCCGTAGCTGGCCGTGAAGGCGCCGCGCTCGATGTGCTCGCGAGCGCGCCTCCGGATGGCCTCGACGTTCATGAGATGGTCGCGTTCCATGGCTCTGGCGCGGGGTTCGAGCGAGCTCACTGGCGCACTCTGAGCGCCGAACCCGGTCGATGGACCGCGCGGTTAGCAACCGCCGTTCCGGGCGCCGGAACGAACGCGATCAGCGCTGTGCTGCGAGCTCGACGCGCAGCGCGGAGCGCCCCGGTCGTCCCCACAGGCCGATCGCGCCGCCGTGCTCTTGCACGAGCCACTCCGCGATCCCCAACGCGAAGCACGACTCCGGAGGCACGCTCTCGGTCGCATCGTCGGAAAACTTCGACGCCGTGACGTGCTCGGGAGCCGACTCGGGACGGGCGGCGCCGACCCAGAGAGTGATCGTGCGGTCCTCCACCTCGACGTCGAGGTCGAAGCCGGTGGTCGACGAGACCTCCGCATTCACGGCGAGGAACGCCCTCCACGCGTAGGCGAGGAGCTCGCGGTCCACGTTGACTGGGTGCGCCGGCTCTCGACCGTGGGCCGGGTAGCTCACGCGCAGGTTCATCTCGGTCGTCAGGGAGCGAACGAGCGCGCTCAGGTCGAGCGGCGCTGCGGATCGCTCGCTCTCGGTCAAACGGATCGCTTCGGCCATCTGGCGCAGCATCGCCGCCATGCGCATCGCGCTCGAGCGGATCCGGCCTGCGAAGAGGCGAACTTCCTCGGGCTTGCCGAGGTTCTGGTACTCGAGGATCGCCGCGTAGTTCGCGATCGTTCCCAGCGGCGTGTGCAGGTCATGCCCCAGCGCGCGGCGAACGCGTTCGATGAACGGAGCACCGGTCGCGCTCGCGGACGCGGTGGGTTGGGGCTGTGGCTCGCGGCGCGACGACATGGAGCTGGGCAGAGTAGCGTCGTGCCAGCTGCGAGGCGATTGAACCGGGCCCGCGTTGCGAGCTCCGCTTGCTCCCCACGGGCCTACCGAACGACGAACGCTGAGTTCCACGTTAAGCAGGAGCCGTGCCGCTCTCGACTCGCCGCGACGACCATTCCGCACGGCCCCTCGAGTGCAAATGGTTCAAACTTCCACGACCGCGTGCAGGTTTGACTCCGGGGATTCAGGTATTCGACGCTTCGTACACGTTCAGTCGGTTGTAGAGCGTCTTGAGGCTGATCCCCAGGATCGCGGCCGCCGCGCGCTTGTCGCCCTTCACGTGCTCGAGGGTGGCGCAGATCAGCTGTCGCTCCGACGACGCGATGGAGCACCCGACCTGGATGGAGAGAGCACCACCCGCTTCGGGCGTGATCGTCTTCGACTGCAGCGCCACGTCCTCCGCGGTCAGGAGGTCGTCGGCCAGGATGAACGCGCGCTGCACGGCGTTCTTGAGCTCGCGCACGTTGCCGCGCCACTCGCGCCGCGCGAGCTCGGCGAGCGCGCCGTCGGCCCAGCGACGCGCCGTGCCGTGCGCCTCGTTCAACAAGTCGAGGAAGTGCTGCGCGAGGAGCTCGATGTCACCGGCGCGCTCGCGCAACGGCGGCAAATTGACGGGGAAGACCGAGAGTCGGAAGTAGAGGTCCTCGCGTAGCTTCCCCTCCTCGATCGCGACGCGCGGCTCGCGGTTCGTCGCGGCGAGCACGCGCACGTTGGTCGGGATCGGAACGGGATTGCCGACGCGGTGCACGAGGCCGGTCTCGAGGACGCGCAGCAGCGTCACTTGAGACCGCGCCGGCATCTCGGCGATCTCGTCGAGGAACAGCGTGCCGCCGTCGGCGCGCTCGAAGAATCCCTTCCGCTGCCGATCCGCGCCGGTGAAGCTGCCGCGCTCGTGCCCGAACAGCTCGCTCTCGATCAGGTTGTCCGGGATCGCGCCGCAGTTGACCGCGACGAGCGGCTTGTCGCTGCGGCGGCTGAGCTCGTGGATCGTCTGCGCGACGATCTCTTTTCCC
>CAZQHA010000537.1:0-3294 GCA_964592795.1 uncultured Planctomycetaceae bacterium
GTGTCCGGTGTCTTCCCACCGGGTTCGCGAACCCGGTGGGAAGACACCGGACACCGTACACGTCATTCGACGCGCGCGGTGATGTCGAACTCGAGGCTCACGGTGTCATCGACCTTGATCGTCCCCCCCGCCGCGGACGTCGGCCGGATCCGGTAGTCCGACTGCCGCAACCGCAGCGAGCCGACGGCCCGCAGCGCGTCGGCGTGGATCTCGACGCGCGCGGGGAGCTCGACCTCGCGCGAGACGCCGTGCAGCGAGAGGTGGCCCTGGATCGAGAGCTCGTACACGTCCGGCGACGTGCGGCGCGCTTCGACGGCGCGGCTCGTGAACGTGATCCGAGGATACCGCGCCGTCTCGAGCACCTTGCCGTTCATCTCGCGCTCGATGACGACGCGATCGTCGTCGCTCTCGTCGTCGACGACCGCGAGCGACTGGGCGTCGACCTCGAAGAAGAGGCGCGAGCGGGCGAGGTCGTCCGGGTGCGCGAAGACCTCGCCCGAGAGCCGCTGCACGACGATCTTGTGATCATGGCCGAGCGCCTTGAGCAGCCCCGACGAGCTCGTGTGCACGGTGACGTGGCTCTTGAACGCGTCCACCGCGTAGCGCGCGAGACGCGGCGCGGGCTGCATCGCGAGGATCCGCTGCACGACCTCGCGGGTCCGCGAGTCCATCGACGCGTCGTCGCGCGTGGTGCGCCGGATCGTCGCGCGGTCGGCGCCGACCGGCCGATCCGTCCAAGTGAGCGTGTAGCTCCGGCCGGACGGCGCGCGCGCATCGCGCTGCGCTTCGACGCCGCGCAGCGCGCGCGCCAGCGGCACGACCTCGTCCGCGGGCGCGAGGAACGAGCGCGGAGGCTCGCCGTGCTCGGAGAGGGTCGCGCGCGCGTTCCAGTACACCATCGCGACGCGCTCGCTCTTGCCGTCGCCGCCCGTGATCTCCAACGACGCGAGCAGATCCGCCGGAAGCACCTCGAGCGCACGCGGCTCCAGCGCCGGATCGCGCTCACAGCTCGCGACGCCCAGAGAGTAGCTTCCGGGCGGCAGACCCAGGATCGACGCGGACGAATCGAATCCGACGACGACTTGGGCAGAGATCGTCTTCGAGGGCGGCGGCACGATGCACGGGACGAGCACGAGCTCGCGCGCGCTCGGCGCTTCGAGCCCGAACCCGACGAGCACCCAGCCGGGCGTCGGAAAGTTGCCGTGGACGTTCACCGCGAACGGCTCGTCGGCGAGGACGATCTCGGGCGCGCTGAAGCGTTCGATGCACGCGCGCGAGGTCGAGATCTCGACGTCCTCGGGAGGCGGCGGCTCGATCGACACCTCGCCGCGGCTCGACGAGACGCGCAGCTCCCCGGTGACGAGATCGATCGTGCGCACGAGCCCGTCGCGGCCGAGGAGATCGAGGCACGCGTTCGCGTTCAGCTCGCCCTCCGGTCGGATGCGCACCGACTGCGTGTCCGCGGCGAGCCACGGCTCGCTCGCTCCCGCGGGAGCCGAGATCTCCAGCGCCTCGGCGTCGAACGCGGCGCGCGGCAACCCCTTCACCATCACGTCGACGACCGGCCCGTCGGGCTTCACCGCGTCCGCGACGCGCAGGAACGTCGAGCCGTCGTCGGTGAGGAGGCACAGCGCGCTCGTTCCGCGCTTCGTGTACGGCGCCGACCACTGCTTGCCGAGCGAGCCGTCGTGCCGTTCGGCGTACACGGTGAGCTCGTACCGCGGCCGCGCCGGGTCGGGCTTGCCGACCTCGACGTGCCGAACCTGCGCGACGAAGCGGCGGTTCTCGGAGCGCACGTCGAACTCGGCGGCGTTCGAGGTGCGCTGCGCCGGCGCGCACGGAACGACGATCGACGCGGCGATGACGACTCGGAGCCACGCGGTGCGCATGCTCGCGCAAGACTACATCGGTCCACCGCGCGGTGCACGGCGATCGACCTCTCAACTCTTCTCGTGCTGCTCGATCAAGAGCTTCAATACCTGCCCGGGCATGTTCCTTCCCGACGGCCCGTACCCATTCGTCGCCACGAGCACGGCGACGCCGTTCTCGAGCCCGAGCCACATCTCGCTGTACCACGCCGTGTTCGTGCCGTTGTGGTTGAGCGTCGTGCCGTCGCCGCCGGCCCACGGCTCGTTCTTCACGACCCAGCCCCGGGCATAACGACGGCTTCCCGCGTCGAACGGCTCGCGCAGCGACGCGAACGCTTCGCGCGTCAACGTGATCTTGCCGACCTTGACGTCTCCGTGCGCACCGCGCAGGTGGAGCTGCGCAAACCTCGCCCAATCCTCGAGCGACGCGTGCACGGTGCCGGCCGGACCGGCCGCGGACGAAAAGTTCGCGCTCGGTTCGATGACCTCGCCCGACGCGCGGTGACCGCGCGGCTCGTCGCACACGTCGGGCTGGCCCGGAGGTCCGAATCCGGCGCTCTTCATGCCGAGAGGCTCGAACAGGAGCTCCTGCATGAGCGCCTCCCACGTCTTGCCGGTCTTCGCCTCCGCGACGTGACCGGCGACGACGTATCCGATGTTCGAGTACTGGAACGCGGTGCCCGGCGGGAACGCCGGAGGCCCGGTGAGCGCGGCTCGCGCGACGGCAGCGCGGCTCTCGACGCGCGACAGGTCGGTTCCCGCGGGAAGGAGCGCCTCGACGCTCTTGTCCTCCTGGATGCCCGCGCGATGCGTGAGGAGCTCGACGAGCGTCACGCGGCGAAAGTCCTCGTGCATGTCCTTCGCGATGTCCGGGAACAGCCGCTCGAGCGGCGTGTCCCCCGAGAGGTCTCCGCGCGCGACGAGGAGCGCGATCAACGTCGCCGTCATCGGCTTCGTGCACGAGTTGAGGTACCAGCGGTCGGACTTCTCGACGAGCTCCTTGCCGCCGGAGCGGCGCGTGCCGGCGACCCAGACGCCTTCGATCTTGTCGAACGTGACGAGCGCGGCGCCGAGGGCGGGGAACTGGATCTCGGCGCGGATCGTTTCGAGGCGCGCGACGACGTCGTCGGTCTTCGCCGCGGATGCTTGGACCGCGCGGCCCGAGGTCGGCAGGAGCGCGAACGCAAGACAGATCGCAGCCGTGAGCTTCATGGGCGCGACCCTACACGGACCCGCGTGCTCTCATGACCTTGGGGACGTTCGCGATCGATCAGTTCGAAGTAAGGCGACGCGACGGAGTGCAAGTCGCGCCGGCGCTCACGCGAGCGCCGACAAGCTCGCGCCGAAGTCGATGTGCTCCACCTCGCCGCCCAGCGACAGCATCGAGTACGCGCTGGCGCTGTTCGGCCGCCGCTTCCTGCGGATC
>CAZQHA010000538.1:0-3273 GCA_964592795.1 uncultured Planctomycetaceae bacterium
CCGGGCAGTCGACGTGCGCGTAGTGGCGCTTGTCCGTCTCGTACTCGGTGTGCGACGCAGCGATCGTCACGGTCTTGTCGGCCGAGCGCACCGTGCCGCCCTTCGTGATCTCGGCGTAGCTCTTCGCCTTCGTGCCCATCTTGTGAGCCGAGCGCGCTGCCAGGGCCGCCGTCAGCGTGCTCTTCCCGTGGTCGATGTGGCCAATCGTGCCGACGTTCACGTGCGGCTTGGTCCGCTGGAAGACTTCCTTAGCCATGGATGGATTGTGTTGCTTGGCGGGCCTGCGCCCGGGTCAGGGATGGTGCGGGCGCCGCGACGAGCGACGACCTTGCATCGATGTGTTGTGAGAGGAAAGAACCGTGTTGTGAGGTGGAGCTGCTGCTGGGGCTTGAACCCAGGACCTCTTCCTTACCAAGGAAGTGCTCTACCACTGAGCTACAGCAGCGAGAGGTCGCGGGCTGCGAACTCGTGAGCGGGTAAGGCGGCCGTGCGCGTGGAGCGGGCGAAGGGAATCGAACCCTCGTGTGCAGCTTGGAAGGCTGCCGTTCTACCATTGAACTACGCCCGCAAGCCTGCGGGCTCGGCATCGGACCATGCCCGCGTCGGACTGCACGCCCGCGGCACACGCGAGCGCGACGCGGAGACGAGACCGGGATCCCCCGTTCACCGCTCCGCGGAGCTGCGTCCGCATGGCCGTTTCGGCGACGAATCAAGTCGGTGCGTTGGAATGGTGGGGAGAGGCGGATTCGAACCGCCGAAGGCTGAGCCGCCAGATTTACAGTCTGGTCCATTTGGCCGCTCTGGTATCTCCCCGGGGTCGATCGTGAACGCGCGCAAGCAGCGCTCGCACACGCTCGAGAACTGGATGTTCGGTCCAAACGCAGGCGCCCCGATGCCGTGTTCACTCGGGGGGACGCACCGCTCCCTGAATCATCTGCCGTTGGTCTCGTTGTGATGGAACAGCTCCTCCGTCCGACGCCGTCGACTGGAGCTCCGCGCGGGAGCCAGCGGTGGGACTCGAACCCACGACCGCCTGATTACAAATCAGGAGCTCTACCAACTGAGCTACGCTGGCGGAGGCCGCGTAGCCCGTCGGCAGTCCAGATCGACGCCATGCAAAGGGCCCGGTGGACACTCCGGACGGCGAAGTGAGCGCGGTATGGTACGGCCCGCCTTCGCCGCGTCAAGCGGCGAGATCCATTTGGCCCGCCGGCAGATCGTCAGAGCAACGCGTTCGACTGCCGGAACGAGTGCCAGGCGCGCTCGATCTCCTGGAGGGAGTCGCCCCCGAATTTGGCCAGGAACGCCCGCGAGAGCTCGAGCGCGACCATCGCCTCCCCCACGACGCTCGCCGCCGGCACCGAAGTGACGTCGGAGCGCTGGTAGGTCGCCGCGACGGTCTCGAGCGTCTCGAAGTCGACGGTCGACACGCCCCGGCGCAACGTGGGGATCGGCTTCATCGCGACGCGGACGACCAAGGGCTCGCCCGTGCTCATCCCCCCCTCGAGACCTCCGGCGCGGTTGGTCGCCCGCCGGTAACGCCCGCTGCCCGGCCCGTCCTGGTGCGGAGCGGCCACGATCGCGTCGTGGACCTGCGACCCGGGACGGCGGGCCGATTCGAAGCCGAGGCCGAACTCGACGCCCTTCATCGCCGGGATGGAGAACAGCGCGCCGCCGATCCGCGAGGTCAGCCGCTCGGGCCCGCTGGCGTAGCTGCCGAGCCCCGGCGGCAGCCCCAGGGCGCGGATCTCGAACACGCCGCCGAGCGTGTCGCCTTCGCCTTTGGCGGCGTCGATGCGCGCGTGCATCTCCGCTTCGGCGCTGCCGTCCAACACATACAGCTCGCTCGCGTCGCGGATCCGCTCGCGCTCCTCGCGCGGCAGCCCGAACGCGGCCTCGACGCGCTCGTCCGACGTCGCGACGCCGCCGAGCTCGCGCACGAACGCGAACACCTCGATGCCGAAATGCTCCAGGATCTGCCGCGCGATCGCGGCCAGGGCCACGCGCGCGGCCGTCTCGCGCGCGCTCGCTCGTTCGAGCACGGCGCGCGGGTCGCGCACGCCCAGCTTCTGGCAGCCGGCGAGATCGGCGTGCCCCGGACGGGGGTTCGTCGGGACGCCGAGCTTGTCGATCGTCGCGTCGCGGTTCGTGATCGTGAACGCGATCGGCGAGCCGATCGTCACTCCCAGACGCGTGCCCGAGAGCAGCTCGATCGTGTCGCGCTCGATCTTCATTCGCCCGCCGCGGCCATAGCCGCCCTGTCGTCGCGCGAGATCGCGGTCGACGCGCGCGATCGAGAGCTCGAGACCCGCGGGAAAGCCCTCGAGCGTCCCGACCAGCGCGCGCCCGTGGGATTCTCCGGCGGTCGACCAGGCGAGGAGGCTCACGCCGGCCGCTCCTCTTTGGACTCGGCGGGCAGCGGCGCGCGCGGCTCGCCGTCGCGCCGACCGCAGATCTCGAGGCAGCCTTGGATCCGCGCCTCGAGCTCCGCCATCCCGATCGGCTTCGCGACCACGCCCACGATCCCCGGCATCGTCGCGAAGAGCCGCGCGAGCTCGCGGTCGAGATACCCCGACACGACGAGCGTCGGCGGGAGCAGCTTCTCGCGCGCGAGCGCCGGCAGCTCGTCGCGGCCGTGCTCGAACCCCAGGTCGATGTCGGACAGCATCAAGTCGGGCGCTCGCTCGCGGATCTTCTCGCGCGCCTGTGCGAAGGAGATCGCGGTGCGCACGCGGTGACCGCGCTTCTCCAGGAACCACGCGATCAACTCGACGATGCGCGGGTCGTTGTCGACCAGGAGCAGCTCGGCCATCGCGTGAGAGACTAGGGAATCGGCGGGCGCGAGTGGAGAGCTACAGCGATTCGTACTCGGTCACCTCGTCGAACGAGACCGCCAGGCGCATCTTGCCGAGCTGCACGGTGATCGCGCGGCTCGCGTGGTCGACCTTCTGAACCGGGAGCCGCTGGCGGTAGCGGGGCAGGTAGACGAAGCTCCCCTTCTTCAGCCCGTCGAGGAAGGACTGGCGGCGCGCCGACAGCGCGGTGCCCGACAGCTCGCTCTCGAGCTCGTCGAGAACCTCCTCGAGCGCCTTGCGCGCGGCCGGCGGAAGCTGGGCGAGCAGGCTCTTGCCGCGCTCGACCCATCGCCGCGCTTCGCGGACGCGCGCCTCGATGCCGCGCTGCGCTTCGGCCTCGAGCATCGCGCCGCGCTGCGAGCGCGCATGACGCTCCTCCTCGAGCTCGCGCGTCGACCGCGAGGCGTCCGCGAGCCGC
>CAZQHA010000539.1:0-3264 GCA_964592795.1 uncultured Planctomycetaceae bacterium
GGATCGCGTAACAGGGGAACGGCTTCCCGCGCAGCGCCGCGAAGGCCGTCCGCGAGTTCGCGAACGTGTTGATCCGGATGCCGAACCAGGCGACGAGGTAGCTGCCGGCGATGCCGATCAAGCTGAACAGCAGGATCGTGGCCACCTTCAGCGGGGGCATGCCCGAGACGACTTGGTTCGTCTCGTGGTCGACGCTCGAGGCGAACATGCCGAAGTACACGACCATGATCGCGCCGATGAAGAGCTCGAGGATCAGGATGAACTTGCCCTGCGTGACGAGGTACGTCTTGCAGGTCTCGAAGATCAGCTCGGACACCTCGAGCATCGAGCGGTGCACGGGCAGGTTCTTCAGCTGTCCGTAGATCACGAGGCCGAACACCAGGCCCAGGGCGCACACGACGAGGCCGCTCATCAAGAGCGTGTGCCCGTCGATCCCCATGAACTGGACGGCGGAGAGGTCGGGGAGGACGAGGCTCGCTTCACCGCCGTGGTGCGGTTTGGCGGCCTGCTGGGCGATCGCGCCGCTCGCGGAAGCAAGCGCGGCGATGGCCGATGCAATGGGGGGGCACATTGTCTCTCGATCCTCCTTGTCTCGGAAAAAGTGGCGAACGTTATAAGCGGGCGCGCGGTCCGATGCAAAGCCGGGGAGCGACCAATCGGACCTTCGTCGATCGCCGCGAGGCGTTCTCCGTGCCGCGGCGGAGCCGCGGGGCATCGCCGCGCCCGCGAAACGCGAAAAACCGCGCGTCGGCGCGGTTTCTCGCGGAGACCCGGCTCATCGGCGAGCGCGTCAGCGCAGCTCGCGGATGCGCAGCTTCGAGATCTTGATCTCGCTGCCTTCGTTGAGCGTGATGCCGAACGCACCCTTGCGGGTGTTGGCCCAGCGCGCCTCGTTCGAGTAGGGCTGGATGCCCGCGTCCTCCCACGTCAGCGAGAACTTGCTGCCGATGAACGTCGCGCGCGCGTTGAACTTCTCGCCGAGCTTGAAGCCGCTCTCGCCCGGCACGACCGAGTACATCTCGCCCGCGGTGTCCGTGCGCTTCCCCAGTCGGAAGTAGAGCTGCGCCGAGCCGGCGACGATCGTGGCCTCGATGTCGAGCTCGAAATCGCGCCACTGCTCGCGGTCGCCGATGCTCATGATGGCCGTCTTGCCGGCGCCGAGCTCGGGGCCGACCGCGTGCAGCGTTCCGCCGTCGAATCGGAATCCCTTCAGTCCGTCGTTCGCCCAGGCCTTCGTCGCGTCGCCGGCGAGGAGATCCCTCCACGTCACCTTCTCGATGTATTCCGGGGTGAAGATCGACGCGACGAGCGTGTCGGACTCCGTGATGATCTCTTGGTACTGCGCCTTGTAGTAGGCCTCGGCTTCCTTGTTCTTCCGTCGGATCGCGTCCTCGAAGAGCTTCAACACCTCGTCCTCGGCCGCGGTGTAGGCGGTCAGCGCCGCGCGCGCCTCGGTCGGGCCCTTGGCCAGGAGCGCCTTCGCCTCGTCGCGCAGACGGGTGGCGTAGGTCTTGTCGATCACGCTCTTCGCCGACGTGACGCGCGCCTTGAAGTCGTCGCCCATCACGTCGACGCGCTGCTCGAGATCGCTCAGGATCCGCCGGATCTTCGCGATGTTCTGTGGCGTCTCGTTCGCCGCGTTCTGGATCACCTGCTCGGCATTCGCCAGGCGGTCCTCGGTTTCCTTCTTCTCCTTCGCGGTCTCGATGTTCGTCTTGGCGCGCGAGACGATCGAGCCGACGTCGCTCGACGCCGTGCCCTCCTCCCACAGCACTTTCTTGCTCTCGGCCAGGGCGATGGCCTCGTTCGCTTGCACCAGGTTCGCGACGTCGAAGCTCTTCATCTTCACGACGAAGTCTTCGACTTCCTTGATCGCGGCCGCTCGCGCATCCGCTTCCGCGGTCTTCTGGGCTTGCACGCGCCACCAGACGCCCAGGGCGATCAAGAGGAGACCGCCGCAGACCATCCAGCCGATCATCATCACCTTGTTCTCGCGCTTCTTCAGAAGCTCGATCTCGCGGCGGACGTCAGGCGCGCCGGAGTGGGCGGCCTTGCCCTTCGCGCCGCGACTCGTGCGCGCGGGCGCGGCGCGCGGCGCTTCCTCGTCGGGCTCCTCTTCCATCGCGGGTCGACTCGGCGCGGGAGCGGGACGGCTCGCCGCCGGCGCGGGGCGGCTCGGCGGGGGAGCGGGGCGCGAGACGCGCGGCGCGCTCTCGGCGCTGGTGATGCGGGACGCCGGTGCCGGCGCGGGTGAAGGCTTGGCGTTCGCGGGCGCGCTCGGTTTCGAGTTCGCGGGCGCGGTCGAGTTCGTGGTCGCCGCCGAGTTCGTGCTCACGGGCGCGGGGGTCGCGCGACGCGTCGTCGGGACGGGCGGCGCCGCCTTCGCGTTCGAACCTCCGGCGGCCGCGGCGGCCTTCTCGGCGGCTCGACGCGCTTTCTCCGCCTTCCTCTCCGCTTCGCACTTCTCGCACAGGATCCGGAGCGACGTGACCTCGGTGCGCGTCTCGGATGGGGTGAAGGAAGTGCCGCAGTTCTCGCAAATCGCCATTTCGTTTCCCTTGTTCAGGCGGGGGGCGGGGGGGGCGGAAGGCCGCCGGCTCTCCGGCGCTCCTCCCGGAGCTTCTCGTCGAACATGTCGCGGAAGCTGCCCGCGCCGGCCGGAACGGTCCGCCGCGCGCGGCCTCGCCGACGCTGGGCCAAATACATTAGCAGGCGCACGCAGAAGATGGCGAGAGCCATGCCCACGAGCACCGCCGCGGTGTGGTCGGCGAGGAAGCCCAAGTGGTGCGCCGGGGCGCTCTCGACCGCCTTCATGTTGCGTGCGAGGACGTAGGGCACCTCCTTGAGCTCGCCCCGTTGGTTCTCGTAACGCACGGTTCGATAGAAGATGCCCTCGACGTCGACGGCTCCGCGTCGCATGTCGAAGTCCGGCGGCGGGGTCGGCAGATCGAAGAAGAGGCCCACCGAACCGTCCGCTTCCGCCAGGAAACCGCGGTAGACGTCGCGGACGCCGAAGACCGGCTCCGCGAGCTTCTCCGTGAACATGTGGCTCATGACGCCGCGCGCGCGCACGAATTCGCCGCGGTACGCGTCCGGCTGAGCGAGGAGCGCCGCGTGGTCGACCGTTCGCGCGGTCCGCGCGGTGACCTCCTCGGGCGAGTACGCCGTCAGGATCTGGATCAGCCGACGGTAGCCTTCGGTCTCGAGGAAATCGTCGCCGTTCTTCGTGTCGTTGAGCGCGCCCTCGAACAACGTCGCCATCTT
>CAZQHA010000540.1:0-3254 GCA_964592795.1 uncultured Planctomycetaceae bacterium
GATCCCGCGGGCGGACTGCGCGCGCTGCAGGAGGCGTCCGGCGCCGAGCTGTGGATCAGCGAAGGCGATGCCGAGGTCATGGCGGCCGGTGGCAAGGATGACCCCTCGCTCGGGCCGCTCGGGATCGTCGGGACTCTCCTCGGCGACCTGAAGTTTCCCGCGCCGCGCATCGACCACCGGTTCAAGAACGGCGCGAAGATTCGCGTCGGGGACATCGAGCTCACCGCGCACGTCACCGCCGGTCACACGCGCGGCTGCACGTCGTGGTCGTTCCCCGTGCGCGACGGCGAGCGAGAGCTCTTGGCCGTCGACATCGGCAGCCTCACGTTGTTCCCGTTCGTGTCGCTCGTCGAGCCGGAGGCGTATCCGGGCATTCGCGCGGACTTCGAGCGGAGCTTTACCAGGCTGAGGAGCCTTCCCGCCGACATCTTCCTCGCCTCGCACGGCGACATTTTCGACCTGCATCGCAAGCAACGCGAACGCGCCACGGCCAAGAACGCGGTCGATCCGTTCATCGATCCGGAGGGCTATCGCAGCTTCATCGATCGAGCCGAGGAGCACTTCCGCAAAGTGCTCGCGGAGCAGCAGGGAGTTCGATAGGGCCGAACCCGCAACGGTCGGCGCAAGCGGCGCCGCGCCAGGAAGGAGTCGCAGGGGAAGTCACGACGGAAGTCGCAGGGGAAGTGCTCGCGGAGCGGCAGGGAACTCAATTGGGCTGCAACCGCCACGGCCATCGAACGATCTCCACTTCATCGCGCTGCGGCGCGGGTGCCGCACGACACCTCAACGTCCACGCTCCGCGGCTTCAACGCCGGCGCGAGCTCGGAGTCGCTCGAGTTCACGACGCGGCGAACGTGGGACCGGCCGCCCCGGCTGGGCTTCCTTCGGCCGGCCGGAAGACTGGCGTATTGCGGGGACACGAATTCGCGTTCGGCCGAGCCGTAACCTTTCGATCAGCCGATCGTCAACCTTGCAATCAGCCGGGCCTCGACGTATCGATCAGCCGATGCCGGCGCGCTCCCTCTACCCTCGGTTCGCGGCGCCACGGCTCGCGGAGGCGCTGGCCGACTTCCCCGCGGTCTTGATCCACGGCCCCCGCCAGGCGGGGAAGACCACGCTCGCCCGAATGGCTGGGCGGCGGCCGCGATATGCCTACTTCACGTTCGACGATCCGACCACGCTCGAGGCCGCGGCGAGCGACCCCGTCGGCTTCGTCGCCCGCCTGCCGCGCCGCGTCATTCTCGACGAAGTGCAGCACGTGCCGGAGCTGTTCGGCTCGCTCAAGGCCGCGATCGACCGCGACCGTGTGCCTGGCCGATTCATCCTCACCGGGTCCACCAATGTGCTCCTGCTGCCGCGGCTCGCCGACTCACTGGCCGGCCGCATGGCGGTGCTGCGCCTGCACCCGCTTGCGCAATGCGAACTGGCGCGGCGCCGCTCGGACTTTCTCGATCGGTTGTTTGACGGTGGGTTCCCGGTCAAGCGCTGCACGCGCAGCGATCCTCCGCTCGCCGCGCGCATCGCGGCGGGCGGATTTCCGGCGGCGCTCGCCCTCCCCGCCGGGCGCCGCCGTGCCGCGTGGTACACGAGCTACACCGAGACGCTAGTCCAGCGCGACGTGCGCGAACTCGCGCGCATCGGCGCACTGGATGCGATGTCGCGACTCCTGGCGCTCGCCGCGTCGCAAACGGCCCGACTGCTGAACATCTCTGAGCTGGCCGCGCCGTTCCAGCTCAGCCGCCCGACGATCCGCGACTATGTCACGCTGCTCACACGCGTGTTCCTGCTCGAGGAACTGCCGCCCTGGCACACCAACCGCCTGAGCCGTCTGGTCAAGACTCCCAAGCTGCATCTCGTCGATACCGGCGTGGTGTCCGCGTTGCTCGATGCGGGGGCGCAAACGATCGAGTCCGATCGAGCGCTGCTCGGCCAGCTCCTCGAGACCTTCGTAGTCCAGGAGCTCAAGCGCCTCGCGAGCTGGCACGAGGAGCGCTTCTCGTTCTTCCACTACCGCGATCGCGACATGAGCGAAGTGGACATCGTCATCGAGCGCGGAGCACGGGCCGTGGCGGGGGTCGAGGTCAAGGCTGCGGCCACGGTGACGGCCTCGGATTTCCGCGGGTTGCGCAAGCTGAAGGAAGCGGCGGGCTCGCGCTTCAGGGGCGGAGTAGTCCTCCACGACGGCGACACCAGCGCCGGCTTCGGCGACTCGATGTACGCTGTTCCCGTGAGCGCGCTGTGGGAGGCAGTGTGACACATTCACCGAATCCGTGGTCGAGCACGCCGTCCTCGTCCGGCGCGAAGCGATCGGCAGGGCGCATCATGAGCCGATTCGCCTTCCTCTAGCGCGAATGGGCCCCCGTCTTCGAGGCCGCATCGAAGGCTGAGGAAGCGTCGCATGCCGGTGCGCGCAGCGCGTGCTTCAGGTGTCGCTGTTCTCGGACCGACTCGAAGTCTGGAATCCCGGCGCACTGCTGGCTCCTCTCACGGTCGAAGAGCTGCGCGTCCCACACCGCTCGGTGACCAGGAATGCGCGCGTTTGCGAGGCGCTCTACCTTGCCGGTTACATCGAGAAGTACGGCACCGGCACGCTGATGATGATCCGGCAGAGCGTCGAGCACGCTTTGCCGGAGCCGGAGTTCATTGGGAAGCCCGGCGAGTTCGGCACCACGCTATGGCGGGATTGGCTCACGGAACGCGTCGTCAACGCGCTCAGTCTGAACGAACGCCAGCGAGCGATCCTGCCAATCCTCAAGCTCAACCGGAGGACCACGAACGCCGAGTACCGACAGGTCACGGGCGCGAGCGTCAGGACCGCCACGCGAGATCTCGACGACTTCGTGAACAAAGGCGTGCTCGAGCGTTCAGGCACGATCGGTAGGGGTGTCCTGTATCGACTGCCGCCGAAACCGGCCACGAATGCGCCGAACGAGCCACCGAGGAATCGGCCATGAATCGGCCAAACGCGCCAGATCGGCCGGTCGGCCCGCGCGAGCTCCGCATTGGCAACGCGTGATCACGTCCGTGCGCGACGCGCTCTGGAGCTGTGACAAACTGTGACAGGGAACTGTGACAGGTCATGACGCGGATCGTCAGGCCGGCGGGCCACCGCGGGTATCAGGTGCTCGAGAAACCCGACAGGAACCCGACAAACCCGACATGAACCCGCACGCGCACGCGGATCCCGCGGGCGGACTGCGCGCGCTGCAGGAGGCGTCCGGCGCCGAGCTGTGGGTCAGCGAAGACGACGCCGA
>CAZQHA010000541.1:0-3252 GCA_964592795.1 uncultured Planctomycetaceae bacterium
GCCGCGAGCCTCGCGGCCTGGTCGTAGGTCCGCGCGCGCTCGGAGAGCGCCGCGGCGTCGCCCGGATCGAGCTCGAGCACGCGCGCGAAGTCGCCGAGCGCGGCGTCGATCGCCGACCGCGCCGACGCGACGTCCATCGCGCGAGACGCCGCGAGCGCGGCGCGGCGTCGCTGCATGCCGTGGTTCAGGTGCGCGAGCGCGAACCGCGGCGCAGCGGCGGCCGCGCGCTCGAACGCCGCGCCGGCGAGATCGCGCTCGCGCGCGGCGCCCTCCGCGTCGCCCGCGGCCTCCAGGATCCGCTCGCGCTCGGCGCGGCACACGCCCAGGTTGTTGTGCGCTCCGGCGAGCGAAGGCTCGATCGTCAGCGCCGACTCGTAGTCGAGGATCGCGTCCTGCCACGCGGCGAGCGCGTCCGCGGCGCGCTCCTGGGACCCGAGGCGCGCGGCCTTGCGCGCGTGGACGAGGCCGCGGTTGCCGAACGCGAGCGCATCGCTGGGATCCGCGCGAACGGCGGCGGCGAAATCGGCCAGCGCGCCGTCGATGTCGTCGATCGAGAGGCGTGCGCTGCCGCGCGACTGGAACGCCTCGGGCGAGCGGTCGCCGGCGGCGACGCGCTCCTCGGCCGCGGTGAGCTCGTGGCGCCGCACGGCGCGCTCCAGCTCGCCCGATCCATCGGTGGAAGCCGCGCGCTCGTACGCTTGGCTCTGCGCGACGTACGCCGGCCCGAATCCGCGGTAGAGATCGACGGCGCTCATCGCGAAGTGCCATGCGCTCTCGTCGTCGCCTTCGGCGAGCGCGAGCTGCGACAGCGCGAGCTTCGCTCCCACGTGCACGGGATCGAGGCGCGCGACCTCGCCGAGGAGCTTGCGCGCCTGCGCGCGCTCGCCCGTGAGGCGCGCGAGCTCGGCCCGCGCGAACAGGACGTCGACGTCGCGCAGGGACGACGAGTTCGTCTCGACCGAACGCAAGTCCGTGAGGGCGAGTTCGCGCAACGCGACGAGCTCGCTCGACATGCGGCCCGGCTCGTCGACCGCGGCCGGCGGATCCGCGCGCGCGGCGCGCATGGACAGCTCCGACGCGAGCAAGAGAGCGCGCTCGTAGCGCGCCTCGACCAGGCCGGGCGCGCGCTCGAGAGCGCGATCCAGGCTCTCCCGAGCTTCGCGGTCGAGCCCGCGCGCGCGCTCGAGCCGCCCGAGCAGGTAGTGCGCGTCGGCGACGTCGTGGTGCGCGAGGAATCCGCGCGCCGCCGCGATCCCTTCGTCCAGCCGCGAGTTCGCGAGCTCGACCTCCCCGAGGCGCCGGTGCGCGTCCGCGTCGGCGAACACACCGGCGACGCGCTGTCCGAGCGCCAGGGCTTCCGACGACGCGCGGCGCTGCGCCCGCTCGCTGGCGGTCGAGACGAGCGCGATCGCCAGCGCGAGGGCCGTCGCGGACGACAGCGCGAGCAGCGCGCGGCGCCGCCGCACGAACTTGCCCGCGCGGTAGCGGAAGCTCGGCGCCTCCGCGCGCACGACCTCGCCGTCGAGCCAGCGCGTGAGATCGTCCGCGAGCTCGCGCGCGCTCGGGTAGCGCCGCTCGCGTTCCTTCGCGAGGCACTTGAGCACGACGAGCTCGAGATCGCGCGGCACGCCGGGAGCGAGCGCGCGGATCGACCGCGGATCGTCGTCGATCACGGCGCGCAAGAGACGCACGACGTCGCGCTCGGCGAACGGAGGACGCCCCGCGAGCAGGTCGTACAGCGTCGCACCCAGCCCGTAGACGTCCGTGCGCGGGTCGATGTCGTGCACGCGTCCCTGCGCTTGCTCGGGCGACATGTAGGCCGGCGTCCCGAGCACGTGTCCGGACAGCGAGAGGTCGCGCTCGACGCTGGCGTCCTTCGCCAAGCCGAAGTCGGTGACGACGACGCGCTCGCCCTCGACGAGCAGGTTGTGCGGCTTGAGGTCGCGGTGCACGACGCCCTGCTCGTGCGCGTAGTGCACGGCGATCGCCGCGTCGCGCACGAGGCGCACGAGCCGCCGCCGGTCGTCGCGCGGCGCGCGCGAGAGCGGCGAGCCGTCGACGAGCTGCATCGCGATCGCGTTCTCGAACGCGTCGTACACCGCGGCGATGCCGGGATGGTTGAGGCGGGCCGCCGCGCGCGCCTCGCGCGCGAAGCGCTCGCGCGCGACCTCGCTCGCTCCCGGCGGCAGCGCGATCACCTTCAGCGCGACCTTGCGCCCGAGCTCGACGTCGAGCGCCTCGTACACGATCCCCATCCCGCCGCGGCCGATCTCGGCCAGGATCTGGTACTTGCCGATGCGATCGGCCTCGTCCGCGCTCGACGGCCGCGCGTCGGCGAGCAGTCGATCGAGCGCGTGGCGCGGCAGCGCGTCGCTCACGACGCTCCTCCGCCGAGGAGCCACTCGATCTCGTCGTCGAGTTCCGCGCGGCTCGACACGGTGTCGAGCACGAGCGCGCGCAGCTCCGCGCGGTACATCCGCTTCGCCTTCATCAGGTAGTTGGACACGTCGATCGTGCTGATCGACAGCCGCTCCGCGATCACGCGGTAGTCGACGTCCCGCGCGGGATCCAAGAAGTACTCGCGGAAGACCGTGAACACGATCGATTGGCCGCGACCCTCCAGGGCCGCGCGCGTCCGTTCGATCGCCTCGCGCACCAGCTCGGCGCGCCAGACGCGGTCGAGCGCTTCCTCCGGCGCGCATTGCCGCGCGTCGGCGATGTCGAGGATCCCGTCGTCCTCGGCGCCGCCGGTCGCGATCGGCACGAAACGCACGTCGCCGCCGCGGCGCTGCGCGCCCGCGCGCCGGCTCGCGTCGGTGGCGAAGTTCTGGAGCGCACGCTTGAGGAAGGCGCGGAAGCGCCCGCGCTGCGGATCGGCCTTCGCGAGGAAGCCGCTCTCCTGCACCCACACGAAGAAGTCCTGGGTCAGGTCGCGCGCGTCGTCGGGCGAGCTCGCGAACGCGCGCCGGACGTACGCGTGCACCGGGCGCCAGTAGCGCGTCGCGAGCGCGGCCAGCGCGCCGTCACCGGCGTCGATCTGCGACCAGCGCGTGCTCGGGAAAGCGCCGTCCGACGCGGGATTCCATGCCGATCGACTCATCGCGCTGGGCGCGCCCGGAAAGCTCGATGAACTTCCGGACCGTTTCCGTATCGCTCCTTAGGATACCCCCCGATTCCAGGAGAACCGCGATGTCGAATTCCGTCTCGTGTCTGGCCGCCCTTCCCGCGCTCTTCGCCTTCGCCGCGCATCCG
>CAZQHA010000542.1:0-3243 GCA_964592795.1 uncultured Planctomycetaceae bacterium
GCGCGGGCCTGCGTCCCGTCGCCGAGCGCGAGCGCCGCGCGGACCGTGAAGGGTCCCTTGCCGAGCCCCGCGATCTCGAAGCGACCGTCGGCGTCCGCCGTCGCGGTGCCGCTCGCGCCGCGTCGCGCGTGGATCGCGGTCTCGTTCGCCAGGTACGCGACGTCGAACTCCGCGGAGATCTCGGCGCCGGCCGCGGGCTTCCCGTCCGCGAGGATCGCGCGCCCCCGGATCGACTCGCCGGTTCCGAGCACGAGCTCGACGCCTTCGACCGTCGCACCGTCGGCGGGGCGGAGCTCGAGCTTCTCGCTCTCGAGCCGTCCGTTCTTGCGCGCGATCAGGTTCACCGCGCCGATCGGCACGGCGGTGAGCTCGAAGCGGCCTTCGGCGTCGCTCCGCGCGACGCGCACGCTGCGATCGTCGAGGCCGAGCCATCGGCCGGGCAGGAGCGCCTCGACGTCCGCGCCCGAGACGGGGCGCGCGTCGGGCCCGACGACGCGACCGCGAACGGTCGCGCCCGTCGCGAGCGTCAACCGAAGAGCGCGCGCCGTGCAGCCGGTGAGTCCTTCGAGCTCGGACTTCTGCGCCGCGAGCGCGTCGGGCAGCGCGATCACGTGGTAGGCGTGATCGAGCGGCAACGCGCGAAACTCGAACGAGCCGTCGGTGCCCGCGCGGACGTTGCGCGCGTGGCCGCGACCGAGGATCCCGGCCGCCGGCGTCATGTCCGCCGCCGAGCCGGCGATGCGCAATCGCGTGCCCGCCACGCCGGCGCCCGCCGCAGCCGAGAGCTCGACGCGCAGCGACGCTCCCGCGGTCAGGACGAGCTCGATCGCCTCGGCGGGCGCGTCGAGCGCGACGGCGCGCATCTCGGACGTGTACTGCGTCCGTCCGCGCGCGGCAAGGTGCACGACTCGCGCACGCGCGCCCGCGACGTCGATCGAGAACTCTCCCGAGGAAGCGACCGGCGCGCGCGTCACGAGCGCCGCATCGAGCTCCGGATCCGATTCGTCGAGCCAGCGCGCGAGCACGGAGTACTCGAGCGGCCGATCGAGCGCGAGCACCTCGAGCGCGCCGTCGTGCGTGCAGCCTTGCGGCGCGCGCACGCGGCCCGCGATCCGCGATCCGAAGGGCTGCGCGGCGACCCCCGTCGAGCTCCGCGCCGCCGCGTCACGCGGATCCGCGAGCATCGATCCCGCGTCCATCGGCGGCGAGGACGCCGGCGGCGCGTCCGCGGTCGTCGCGGACGACTCGATCTGCGCGGACGATTCCTCGGGCCACACGGAAACGGCGACGAGCGCCGCGCCGACGATCAGCACGCACGCCGCGATCAGTGACTTCTTCATGGCCAGCGTCCCCGCGACCAGCGCGGATTTCGATGCGAGTACCTCGACGGTCCACGCCGACTTCAGGTCGAGCAACGGTAGGAACGCGACGGCCCACCCGGCGCGGCCACCTTCGAAGCGGTGGTCGAGCCGCTCGCGCAAGCGCTCGAGCGCCGTCTTCAGACGGCGTCGCACCGTTCCGGCGGGGATGCCTTCGCGCCGCGCGATCTCGGACGGCTCGAGGCCGTCGAGGTAGCGCAGCACGATGGTCCGTCGGAACGGCTCGTCGAGCGCGAGCACGGCTTCGGCGAGCTCGCGCTGGCGCTCGACGCGCTGCGCGATCTCGTCGGGGGACGTCGTCTCCGACGGGCGAAACGAAGCCGGCTCACGATCGCGCCGAGCGATCTCGCTCCGCGCGCGCGCTCGCGCCAGGTTCAAGAGCATCGCGCGCAGGAAGCCGCGCGGCTTCTGAACCGACTCGGGCGCGCTCGAGAGGATCGCGAGGCACGCGTCCTGCACGAGATCCTCCGCGGTCGCCGAGTCGCGAACCAGGCTGCGCGCCAGCGCACGCACCCAGCCGAGCTCGGCGAGGAGGCTCTCGGCGGTCAGGCTCTTCATGTCTCCCATCGGCGCCCCGTAGGTGCAGACCCGTGGCGCAGCGTTCGCTCATTCTGCGGGAAACTTCGAGATTCAGCCCCGGACTGCGTGCGGCAGCCACGTCGTCAGCGCTGGCACGTACGTGATCAGGATCACGCCGAGCAGCAGCACGAGCAGCATCGGAAGCACGGCGCGAATGACCTGCGGCATCGGCTTCCCGAGCCGGTAGCTCGCGAGGAAGAGGTTCATCCCGATCGGCGGCGTCAGGTACCCGAGCTCCAGGTTCGCGAGGAAGATGATGCCGAGGTGCACCGGGTCGATGTGGAACGCCTCGCCCATCGGCACGATCAGCGGCACGACGACGATGATCGCGGAGAACACGTCCATCAGGCAGCCGACGATCAGCAGGAACAAGTTGAGATACAACAGGAAGAGGAGCGGCGAGTGCACCGACGCCGTGACCCACGCGAGCGCGCGCGCCGGCACCTCCGCGTCGATCAAGTAGTTCGTGAAGCCGAGCGCGACGCCCAGGATCATCAGCACGCCGCCGATCAAGAGGCCGCACTCGATCATCACGCGCGGCACAGCTCGCGTCAGCGACAGGTCGCGGTAGACCATGCACTCGACGACGAACGCGTAGAGCGCCGTCACGGCGGCAGCTTCGACCGGCGTCGCGTATCCGCTGAACAAGCTGGCGAGCGCGACGACCGGGAGGAGGAGCTCCCACTTCGCGTCCCACACCGCGCTCCACGCTTCGCGCACGTCGAACGGCGCGCCGGTGCGCTCGACCTTCGGACCGCGCCGCATCCCCCACCACGCGGTCAGCGCGACGAGCAAGAAGCCCGGCAGGATGCCGCCCAGGAACATCTCCTCGATCGTCACCTTCGAGATGATCGCGTAGAGGATCAGCGGCAGGCACGGCGGGAAGAGCAGACCGAGCGAGCCCGCGCCCGTGATGAGCCCGAGCGCGTCGCGCTCGCTGTACCGCGCCGAGATCAAGATCGGCATCAACAGGCCGCCGAGCGCGAGGATCGTCACGCCCGACGCGCCCGTGAACGACGTGAAGAACGCGCACACGAGCGCCGTCACGATCGCCGGGCCTCCGCGCACGCGGCTGAACAGCGCCTGGAACACGCGGATCAAGCGCTTCGACGCGCCGCCCTCGGCCATGAAGTAGCCCGCCAGCGTGAACAGCGGGATCGTCGGCAGCGTCGGGTTGATGACGAGGCGGTAGTGGTCGAGCGGGATCGAGGCCGTCGGCGACCCATCCGACCAGAAGAGGATCAGCGCCGCGCCGCCGAGCGTCACGAACACTGGCGCTCCGGCC
>CAZQHA010000543.1:0-3229 GCA_964592795.1 uncultured Planctomycetaceae bacterium
GAGTGCGCTTTCGCAACCGCATCATCGATGCGCGCGAGCGCAGCGTGCCGGTCGCCCCCGAGCAGGCCTTCGTGCCGATCCAGCGGATCGGCGGCGCGACCGGGTGGTATGCGCACGATTGGCTGTGGCAGCTACGCGGGCAGATCGATCTCTGGATCGGCGGCGTGGGCATGCGCCGAGCGCGTGCGCATCCGGTCGAGCTGCGCGTGGGTGATGCGCTCGACTTCTGGCGCGTCGAGGAATACGAGCCCAACCGCCGGCTGCGGCTCTTGGCGGAGATGAAGCTGCCCGGCCGCGCCTGGCTCGAGTTCGAGGTCGAGCCGCGCGAAGGCGGGTCGACGATCCGGCAGACGGCGCTGTTCGATCCGGAGGGCTTGGCCGGCCTGGCCTACTGGTACCTGATCTACCCGCTGCATCGCGTCGTGTTCTCCGCCATGCTCGCGAACGTCGCGCGCGCGGCGTGTGACGGAGCCGGTCGCCACCGCGCGAGCGCCGTCTGAACGCGCGGGCGTCAGCGCGGCGGCTCGATCAATCCGCGGGCGCGTTCGTCCAGCTGCAGTAGCTTGCCGGCCGAGAAGCCGCGGTCGTGGAACCAGCGAATCACGCCATCCGCGTCGACGAGCAGGACGCGCATGTTCGATCCGCGCTCGGAGCCGGTGAGCTCGCGCAGCGCACGCGCGCCGGCGCCGTACAGCGTCACCACGGAGCCCCATTCCTCGCTCGGAATGCCGGCTCGCATGCCCGAGTCGATCGTGCCGGCGAACGCCGTCGCGATCCGGCTCCCGATCGTCGGAACTTCGAGCACTCGGACGGGTGTCTTCGATTGCAGCAGACCGAAGAGCCAGCGGTCCGCATCGAATTGTGCGTCCTGCTCGAAGCCCACCAGCAAGATCGCGGGCGATCTGCGCAGATCGCCGGGCAGGCGTACCCGCCGGCCGTCGAGCGCCGTGCCTTCCAGCGGCGGAACCGTCTCGCCCGTCGGGTCACGATTGGGAAGAGAGGCACTACACGCGACGAGGACCGACCAGCACGCGAGCAGCCCGACCGCGAGGCGTGCGCAGCACAGCGCAGCAGGGTTCTTCATGCTCCATCCTTCGCACGAGTGCCCGTAGCGGATGCGGCCGAGGCCAGCCGAACCCGCGACCCAGCGTGAGCCTGCCGACGCCGACCTCGTTTTCGATCTGCGTGAAGCGCGCGAGCCGCAGGGGGACGCAAGCCAGCGCGCGACCTCTGCCCTTCTCCCGCTCTTCGCGCGGGCTCGGCTGCGCGACCCTATCGCCGCGACTCGAGATAACGCACGAGCAGTCGCGTGCCGACGCCCGAGCCGAGGCTGCCGCCGACCCAATCCCGATTGCTCCCGCCCCACGCGGTGCCGGCGATGTCGAGGTGCGCCCACTCGGTGTTCGCGGTGAAGGGCGCGAGGAACGCCGCGCCCGCGCTCGAGCCCGCCCCCATGTCTCCGCCGCTGATGTTCTTCAGGTCGGCGAACGTGCCCTTCATCTGCTCCTTGTGATGGTCGAGGAGCGGCAGCGGCCACAGGAGCTCGCCGGTCTCCTTCCCCGCCGCGACGAGCTCGTCGCGCAGCTTGTCCGTCGTGGCGAACAGGCCCGAGAGCTCGTGGCCGAGCGCCGTGACGACGGCGCCGGTCAGCGTCGCGAGGTCGATGATCGTGTCGGGCTTGATCTTCTCGACCGTGTAGCACAGCGCGTCGGCGAGGATCAGACGTCCCTCCGCGTCGGTGTTCAGGATCTCGACCGTCGTGCCGTTCATCGCGACGTGGATGTCGCCGGGCTTGGTCGCGGAGCCGCCGGGCAGGTTCTCGGTCGTCGGCACGACGCCGTGGACCTCGAACGGAACGTCGAGCTCGCGCAGCGCGCGGAAGACGCCCAGCACCGCGCCGCCGCCCGACATGTCGAAGCGCATCTCGTCCATCTTCGACGACGGCTTCAAGCTGATGCCGCCCGCGTCGAACGTCAGGCCCTTGCCGACGAGCGCGATCTTGCCGCGCGTGCGGCCGCGCGGCTTGTAGACGAGGTGGATGAAGCGCGGCTTCTCGCGCGATCCCTGCGCGACGCCGAGCAGGAGGCCCATCTTCATCCGCTTGATCGCGTTCTCGTCGAACACGCGGCACGTGATGCGGCCCGTCTTCACGAGCGACTTGGCCGCCGCGGCGAGATCGCGCGGCGTCATCTCGTTGCCGGGCCGGTTCTGCAGGTCGCGGACGAACGTGTTCGCCTCGGCGAGGACGAGCCCCTTCTTGACGCCGGCGTGGAACGCGCGCCCCTCGCCGAGGAGCGTCACGCTCTTCAGCTTCGCTTCCTTGGGCTTGCTCTTGAGCGCCTCGAAGCGGTACGCGCCCAGCGTCGCGCCCTCCGCGAGCGCGACGCCGGCGGCTTCCTCGCCCACCGACCTCGCGACGTCGCGCTCGATCTGGATCGACAGGCTCCCGAGCGCGTTCGACTCCGCGCGCTGGACGGCGACCGCCGCCACTCGGCGCAGACGCTCGGCGTCGATCGCGTCCTTCTTGCCCAGGCCGATCGCCATCACGCGCCGCGGCGTGCCCTGCAGCGTGTCCGCGAGTCGTACCTCGCGGAATTCGCCTTTCACGTCGTCGAACGCGTGCTTGGGCACGGCGACGCCGCGCGGCAGCGTGGGCTTCTGCCCTTCGAAGACGAGGATGGCGACGAGCGCGGGCTCGGAGACGCGAGCGGACGGTTCCTTCGAGACGAGCTTCATTCAAAGATCCAGGTACTTGGGTCCACCGCCGCCCTCGGGCACGACCCACTCGATGACGGCGTACGGGTCGGCGATGTCGCTCGTCTTGCAGTGCACGCAGTTGCTGAAGTTGATGATCGGTCCCTTGCTCCGATCATGAGCGGCGGCGGCGGCCGGATCGCTGGGCCATTCGTACACGGCGGCGGGACAGAAGTGCTGACAGGGGTTCCCGAACTCCGCGGTGCACCGGTCGGCGCAGATCGACGGATCGGTGACGAGGAGGTGCGCGGGCTGGTCCTCGTCGTGGATCGTGCCCGAGTGGTACACGTCGGTCAGCTTGTCCATCGACACGGCGTCGCCGTACACCGGCTTCGCGAGGCGCGAGCCCTTCACCGGGCGCATCGTCGTGTGGTCTTCGTGCCCGGCGCGACGCTCGACGAGGCCGCGCCCGCCCGTGATCATCTGCACGCCCGCGTCGAGCATGCCCGCGAACAGGCCCTGGTCGAACGCCTGG
>CAZQHA010000544.1:0-3226 GCA_964592795.1 uncultured Planctomycetaceae bacterium
GGCCGGCGGCTCGAGTTCGGAGCGGCGCTCGGCGGCGTGCACGCGGAACGCGACGTCGCCGCGCACGCTGCGGCGAACGATCACTCGCCGATCGCGACGCTGGACCGCGCGATGGCGGCGCACATCGAGCGCGCGCTCGGCGTCGCGCGCGGCCGGATCGAAGGGCCGCACGGCGCGGCCGCGTTGCTCGGGATCAATCCGCACACGCTGCGCGCGCGCATGCGCAAGCTCGGCGTGGAGTGGTCGCGCTTCCGCGCCAGCTAGTCACTGCGGGCGGAAGCTGCGCAAGTTGCCGCGGAAACGCTCGAGCTTCTCGATTTCTTCCGCGCTGAACCCGCGCGCTCGCGCGCCCTCGTCGTCGGCCGGCGCGCCGGCCGCCTCCGGGGGCCTCCACGCCCACCCCTCCGCCGCGCGCCGCGCCGCGTCCCTCAGCACGTCGAACGGAGTCGGTGCGTGCCGCACGCGGACGGCCGCGAGCTCCTGCGATCCCATCCACCACAGCCAGATCGCGACGATCACGAGCGCGAAGTTCGAGAACAAGAGACCGATGCCGCCGACGAGCACGCAGAGGACTCGTCCGACGCGCACGGCGTTCGCGGTCGCGCCGAGCCAATCGCCCTTGCGGCCGAGGATCGCGCGCAAGATCCGGCCGCCGTCCGTCGGGAACGCCGGCACGAGGTTGAGCGCGCCCATCCACAGGTTGATCTCGAGGAACAGGCTCGTCGCTTCGTAGAGCGCCGTGTGTCCCTCGTTCGAAGCGGCCCACAGCCAGATCGGCGCCGCGATCGCGGCCAGCACGAAGTTGACGATCGGTCCGGCGACGGCGACGAGCCCTTCGATCTTGCTCGACTCGGGCACCTCGCTCATGCGCGCCATGCCGCCCAGCGGCCAGAGCGTGATGTCGAGGACGCGGATGCCGAACGACTGCGCGACGATGCAGTGGCCGAGCTCGTGCAGCGTCACCGCGCCGAAGAGCATCCCGATCCACAGCAGCGGGCTGACGCTCGTGAAGCTGCTCGACGCGCGATCCTGGGTGATCAGGATGTACGCGACGAGGAGGAGGAGCAGGAAGTGCACTCGGATCTTGATGCCGAGCACGCTGCCGACGCGGAGGGAGCCGATCACTGGAGGATTTCTGTTCTGGACGCCCGGGAAGTCCGCGCGGCGTCGGCCCAGGGATAGCTCCCGCTCCGGCGCGATTCCAGGACAGACTGTACACGCCGGGCTAGCATCGAAGTTCGTGAACACGCCGGAACAGCGCCGGTGCACGCGGCCGCGCGTCGTGCGCGTCGATCTGTCGGAATTCGCGGCGACCGCGGCGACGCCCGCCGCGGAGCCGGTGCTCGTCGCGCGCGCCCGCTGCGATCCGCGCGAGTGGAAGAGCGCGACGCCTCAAGTCGACCGCGTCGGCGCGTGGTCGGGATCGGCCCTCGCGACGGCGCTCGTGTACGAGAGCGTCGAAGCGCGCGGGGGCCCGTCCGCGCCGCTCGTGCTCGCCGTCGGCGAGTGCGTTCGCCGCGCCGTCGCGACCGCGGCGCGCACGACCGTCGCATCCGTCGCGCCGGCTTCGGGCCTCTACGCCGAAGGCCAAGTCGGCAGCGATGTGGGTCGCCGGCTCGCGCGCGCGTGCGACGCGCTCGCCGTGTCCGGGCGGACCGACGTCCGCGGCGCCGTGCTGGCGCTCGACTCCGAGGGCGATCGTCTGTACGCGGAGCTGTGGTCGTTCCCGGCGATCGTCGGGCTCGATCCCGTCCGCGCGGCGCGCGCGATCACCGCGCGCCTCGGGGATTGCGCGACGCTATCCATCGGGCGCGCCGGCGAGCGCCAGCTCCCGTTCGCAAACCTCGCGGCCGGCGCGGAGCCGCCGAGCTTCGTCGGGCGCGGCGGTCTAGGCGCGGTCCTCGGCCGGCTCGGCCTCAAGGCGCTGGCGGTGCGCTGCGCGCCGGTCGTCGAGGAGGGCGGCGAGGAGGCGCGCGGCCTGACGACGCTCTTGACCCGCTCGCCGCGACTCCTCGAGCGCGCCGCGGGCGGCTCGTTCGAGCTGTTCGACGCGTTCGCGGCGCGCGGCGATCTGCGCGCGCGGAACTACGAGGGCGCGCTCGCGCCCGGCGAGGCGCACGCGTGGAGCGAGCGCGCCGCGGAGCGCGACGTCGGCCGCAAGGGTTGCCGCGGGTGTCCGACGCCGTGCGGCTGGGTGTTCGAAGGCGTCGCGACCGAGCCCGAGACGACGCGCCGCGGCGGCCGTTTCAGCGCGTTCTACGCGCTGGGGCCGAACCTCGGTCTCGCCGATCTCGACGCGGCGCGCACGCTGCTCGCGGCGTGCGACGACGCCGGCGTCGATGCGAAGGAGATCGGCGCGGTGCTCTCGCTCGCGTGCACCGCTCAGGCCGCGGGCCGGCTCGCGGAGCTGGGACTCCGCGCCGGCGAGCTGTGGGGCAATACGACGGCGCTGCGCGATCTGATCGACGCGACCGTCGACGGCCGCGGCGTCGGTGCGCGGCTCGCGCGCGGCGCGCGGGCGTTCGCCGCCGATCTCGGCTTCGAGAACGCGGTCTTCGAATGCAAGGGTCAAGCGGTGCGCCCGGAGTCGAACCTCGCGGCGCTGCTCGGCCAGTGCGTGTCCTCGCGCGGCGCCGATCCGATGCGCGCGAATCCGTTCTCGATCGGACAGGTCGATCGGTCGCGGCTCGCGAAGCTCGTCGCGCCCCTCGACCTGCCGCACGGCGCAGAGGATCCGCTCGATCCGGCCGGCAAGGGGCGCATCGTGTGGTGGCACGAGAACTGGATGGCCGCCGTCGACATGAGCGGCTTCTGCGCGTTCTCCGCGTCGGGTCTGATCGCCGACGGTGTGTGCGACATGGACGATCTCGCGCGATGGATCGCGCCCGAGGCGCTTCGCGCCGAGTGCGCATCGGGAGACCCGAGCGCGGCTCGTTCCATGGGCGATCGCCTCCTCGCCGCGGGCGCGTCGATCGTCGCGCTGCAGCGCCGGCTCAACCACCGGCTCGGCGCTCGCGCGGACGACGATCGGCCGGCGTTCGCGCGACAGGCGCTCGACGCGAGCGGCATGTGGCCGGAATATGCCGCGCTCCGCGGCCTCGACGAATCGGGGAACGCGGCGCCCGACGTCTGGAACCGTGTCGGCGAGCACGCGATCCTCGACACGCGCGCGCCGTTCGTCGCACCGACCGGCGAGCGCCCGGAGCCGATCGCGAAAGGGATACCG
>CAZQHA010000545.1:0-3224 GCA_964592795.1 uncultured Planctomycetaceae bacterium
GGCGCTGCGCAGCGACGGATCGGTCGTCGCGTGGGGACTGAACAACTTCGGGCAGTGCAACGTGCCGCCGCTGCCGCCGGGCGTGACCTACACCGAGATCTCCACCCGCGGCGTGAACCACACCCCGGAAGACTTCTACCAATCGCACAGCGTGGCGCTGCGCAGCGACGGATCGGTGGTCGCCTTCGGGAGCAACGGTTTCGGGCAGTGCAACGTGCCCGCGCTCCCGCCGGGTGTCACCTTCGTGGAGGTACACGCCGGCGACTACCACACTCTGGCTCGACGAAGCGACGGCTCGGTCATCGCGTGGGGGCGCAACAACAAGGGCCAGTGCGACGTTCCGGCGCCTCCCGCGGGAACTCACTACGTCGCCCTCGCGGCCGGCTCCGACCACAACGTGGCGCGGCTCGACACCGGGCGAATCGTGATGTGGGGGAGCAACGATGCGTTCCAGCGCAACGTTCCGCCGGCGCCCAGCGGGCTCTCGTACAGCGAGGTGTCCGTGGGCCAACACGTGCTCGCGCGACTCAGCGACGGTTCGGTGCTCGCCTTCGGTAGCAACGACTTCGGCCAGTGCGATGTGCCCGCGCTGCCGCCGGGCCAGAGTTACGTCGAGGTCGACGCGGGCGTGCACTCGTTCGACAACCCGCCGTGGAGTTTCATGTACAGCGTGGCGCGTCGCAGCGACGGATCCGTCGTCGCATGGGGACACAACGGCTCCGGCCAGTGCAATGTGCCCGCGCTACCGTCCGGACTCCTGTATCTCCAGATCGCCGCCGGCGGCCAGCACGTCGCCGCGGTCCGCAGCGACGGCTCCGCGATCGCGTGGGGCGACAACACCTACGGTCAGTGCGACGTGCCCGAGCTACCGGCCGGGCTTTCGTACGTCGAGGTCGCCGCGAACGACCGCAACACCGCCGCGCGCCGCAGCGACGGCTCGATCGTCGTGTGGGGCGACAACTCCGCCGGCCAGCGCAACGTGCCGGCGCCGCCGCCGGGCCTCGTCTACGTGGAACTCGCTCTCGGCTACCGATGCGTCCTGGCGAGACGCAACGACGGATCGGTCGTCGCCTGGGGCGACAACAGCTTGGGACAGTGCGACGTCCCGCCGCTCGCGCCCGGGCTCGACTACGCAGAGATCGCGGCCGGCGTGTGGCTCGCACCGTATCGGTCGAACACCGTGGCGCGCCGCAGCGACGGTTCGGTCGTGGCGTGGGGGGACGGCCGGTGGGACCAGACGCTCGTCCCGGCGCTGGTCTCCGGTCAGGAGTTCCAAGAGATCGCCGCCAGCGGCTTCATCACCGCGGCGCTGCTCGGCCAGGGGTCCGAGTGCGCCGCACCGGAGACGTACTGCGCCGCGAAGATCAACAGCTTGGGCTGCGTGCCGTCGATCGGCTGGAATGGGACGCCGACGCAGAGTGGGGCGGACGATTTCGAGATCACGGCGAGCAACGTGCTCAACCACAGGTTCGGCATGCTGCTGTGGAGCCTCGGTCCGGCGAGCGATCCGTTCTTCGGCGGCACCTTGTGTCTGGCGTTCCCGATCGCGCGCACGCCGGGGCAGTACTCGGGCGGAAGCCCGGCGGGCAATGACTGCTCCGGCACGTACGACTTCCACTTCTCGCAGGCGTACATGCAGCAGCACCTGCTGGGCGGGAACGTGTCCGTGTACGCGCAGTACTTGAGCCGTGACGGTGGCTATCCGCCGCCGACCAACATCGGACTCACCGACGGTCTGCGCTTCGTGATCTGTCCTTGACGAGCGTCGACCGGCCGACGTCGAGCACGAGCCGCGGCGGGAGTTCCGCTACGCCCGCCGCGCGCGCTTCCATTTCCATTCCTCGACCGCGCAGAACACGCACGGGACGATGAACAGCGTGATGAGGCTCACCGCCATGCCGCCGACCGACGGGATCGCCATCGGCTGCATGACGTCGGATCCGCGGCCGGTGGCCCAGAAGATCGGCATGAGCCCGAACACGGTCGTCGCGATCGTCATCAGGCACGGGCGGATGCGCTTCAGGCCGGCGTCGAGGACCGCGGATCGGATCTCGGCGATGGACGTGAAGTTTCGGTCCTTGAAGGTGCCTTCCAGGTAGGTCGCGATGACCACACCGTCGTCGTCGACGACGCCGAACAGGACCAGGAAGCCAACCCACACGGCGATCGACAGGTTCACATCCCACAGCGCCAGCATCACGAAGCCGCCCGAGGCGGAGACGAGGACGCCGAAGAAGATGACCGGCGCGATCCACCAGCGCGTGAAGCCGAGGTACAGCATCACGAACATGATGAGGAGCGTCACCGGCACGAGGACGCGCATCCGGGCCGTCGCGCGGACCTGGTTCTCGAACTGACCGGACCATTCCCAGTAGTAGCCCGCGGGAAGTTTCAGGCGGCCGTCCTCCACCGCCTGCTGCAGGAGCGATTCGGCGTCGTTCACCACGGACACCTCGTCGCGGTCGCGAGTGTTCATCGTGACGTAGCCGACGAGGAGCCCGCGCTCGCCCTTGATCTCCTGCGGGCCGAGCACGGTGGTGATGCTCGCGAGCTGCGCCAGCGGGACCTGTGCGCCGGAAGAGGTCGGCACGCTGATGCGCTCGATCGCGTCGACGTCCTCGCGAAAGTCCCGCGCCAGGCGGATGCGGATCGGATAGCGCTCGCGACCCTCGACGGATTCCATGATGTTCACGCCGCCGAGCGTCATCTCGACCACGTCTTGGACATCCCGGATGTTGACGCCGTACCGGCCGATGCGATCGCGGTCGATCTCGATCTGGACGTAGGGCTTGCCGACGATGCGGTCGGCAACGATGTCCGTCGCTCCCGGGACTTCGCGCAGCAGCTGCTCGATCTGGAGTCCGATGCGCTCGATCTCGCGCAGATTCGAGCCGAAGATCTTCACGCCCATCATCGCGCGGAAGCCCGTCTGCAGCATCACGAGCCGCGTCTGGATGGGCTGGAGGAACGTCGGCAGGACGCCGGGGATCGCCGTCTTCTCCTGCAGCTCCGCGAGGATCTCGCTCTTCGTGATCCGCCGCTCCTCCGGCCAGATCCACGAGTGCGGTTCGCGCAGGAAGCCCGGCCAGTCCGAGAAGAAGCGCTCGACCGGCCGCGTGCGCCATTCGTCCTCGGGTTTGAGGATGATGATGCTCTCCATCATCCCGATCGGCGCCGGGTCGAGGGCCGTCTCCGCGCGGCCGATCTTCCCGACGACGGACTCC
>CAZQHA010000546.1:0-3207 GCA_964592795.1 uncultured Planctomycetaceae bacterium
CGTCGCGCTCGTGGCGTCGCGCTCGGCGCCCGACGAGAAGTCTCCGCGCCGCGGCGAGCCGAAGAGCATCGCCGCTCTGCCGGGCGAGTCGTCCGGCGAGCGGCGCGACGCCGCGCTCGAGCTCGCGCCGAAGCCGGCCGCGATCGGCGAGCGCGCGAGCGCCGCACCGAACGGACTCGCGCGCGCGACGGCCGCGACGCGTGAATCGGCTGCGACCGACGCGGTCTTCACGATCCGCGGGCGAACGCTGGACGTGCTCGGTAACCCGGTTGCGAACGCGGACGTCTTCGCGGCCGGCGCGCTCGACGACATCGACGCGCGCTGGATCGCGCGCTCCGACGCGAACGGTGACTATCGATCGTCGGAGCTGCGCGAGGCGGCGTGGATCTGGGCGGAGGAGCTCGATCGCGGATTGACCGAGCGGATCCGGGTGCACGCGCCCGGCACGATGGACGACGTGCCGCGCGACCTCACGTTCCGCGCCGACTTCGGTCGGATGTCCGGAATCGTGCGCGACGCGCGCGGGAGTCCCATCGCGGGAGCCGCCGTGCGCGTGCTCGCCCTCCAGACGCCGCCCGCGATGATCGGCACGAACGGCGAATGGTGCGCGACGTACGTGGCGACGCCCCGCGTCACCGGCGCGGACGGCGTCGTCGAGTTCCCGCGCATCCACCTTCCCCGGGTGGACGTGCTCGTCACGGCCGAGGGTCGCGCGCCGTTCGCCACGTCGATCGACGGGCGGATGCGCGAGCGTGTCATGCTGGAGCTTCCGGAGGACGCCGCGCTCTCGGTCGAGATCGAGCTGCCCGACGGCGCACCGGCGGCGGGAGCGAGCGTCATCCTCGAGCATCCCGATCCGCTGACGCGCAGCGTGAGCGCGACCGGCGCGGACGGGACCGCGCGATTCGAGCGGATCCCTCCAGGGGCATTCACGCTCGTGGCGATCGAAGGGAGCGGCGCGCGCGAGCCGCGCTCGACCGTCCACCGCGGCGAGCTGTGGCCCGGAGAGCGATCGAGCTTGCATGCGATTCGTCTCTCGGACGCGTACACGATCGGCGGAACGGCTCACGACGCGTCGACTCCGCTCGCCGGGTGGACGGTGTCGCTTTGGAGCTCGAGCGAATCGACGGCGCGGATCGCGACGGTGGCTGCGGACGGCGGGTTCTCCTTCGCGGGATGCGCCGACACGAGCTACTCGCTTCACCTGCGTCCTCCGGGCCCGTCGCGAGGATCGCCGCACGCATCCGTTTCGGGCGTGGCCCCGGGACGAACGGACGTTCGCCTGCGACTCCACGAGCGCGACGCACCGTCGACGATCGTGCGTGGCACGCTCACCGGTCTCGAGATCGGGTCCGGTCAGGCCGTGATGCTCTCCATGCGCCGGCTCGCGGACGGCGCGACCGAGGAAGCGCACGTCGATCGGGGCTCACGACGATTCGAGATCGGCCCGCTCGCACCCGGCGCCTACGAGCTCCACGCGACGCACTCGTCGCTCGGCGCGTGGAAGCTCGCCGACGTCTCCGTCGCGCCGGGCGACGGTGAACTCGAACTGGGCCGCATCTCAGCGCCTCGAACCGGGTCGTTGCGCGTGCGCTGGTCGCACCCGATGGGCTCCGCCGACGAGAGCTTCCGATGGTCGGTCGACGGTCGCGGCATCCTGCTCTTGGGCTCGCGCGGCCACTCCGATCCACGATTCGACGTCGACGACGCGGCGCAGGTGCTCCGCGTCCCAGACCTCTTGCCCGGCGAGTACTCGATCCGCTTGCAGGGCGCGTCGATCGCGACGCAAGCCGCGACCGTTCGCATCCGCGAGGACCAGGAGGCGAGCGCCGACCTCGAGCTGCGCGAGGGAACGACCGCGGACGTCCGGATCCAGGGCCCACGCCTCCTGGCTCCCGACGAGATCGTGCACGTGAGGATCCACTCCGCGTCGGGCACGATCGAGTTCCCGGTGAGAGACAGACCCCGGCCCGTCGACCTGCGCGCGATCGCTTGCTTCCGTTGCACGCTCGCGCCCGGAGCGAACCGGATCGAAGTGTCCACGTCGGGAGGGCTCGCCGGCGAGGTTCAGCTCGATGTCCGCGCGCTCGATCCGCTCGGAGTGCTGACGGTCGCCGTGCATCCCAAGGAGGAATAGCGCCGACGAGATCGAGAAAGCTGCCACGCGGCTCGCCCTGCGCGCACTCCGAAGGCCGTTCGCTCGCGGGAGCGAGACATCCGGAGGCTCCGATGCAGCGTCTTTCGATCTCCCTGCTCGTTCTCTTCGTCCTCGGCTCCACCGCGTTCGCGCAGCGGGACCTGCGCTCTCGGCTGCGCCTGAAGAGTCAGGTGAGGTACGCCGGCATCTACCACTACGGCCTCGGCACGTGGACGCGGCCCGGCGCCATCGACAAAGGGTCCGAGCTCGGTCCGCAGTTCAGCACGATCTACAACAACACGTGCGAGTCGCCCTACTTCGGCGCGTGGTACCCCGGCGAGTACTGGACGGACGAAGGCCGTCTTCCGAGCACGACCTCGCCCGACAAGCTCTTCAGCGAGTCGCAAGCGACGACGGGTTACCCGTTCGGCTCGTCCGGTGCGCCCGATGGATGTCCTGAGGGCCCGAGCTCCGCGCCCGGCTCCGCCGCCGGATCGGCGGACTCGTACTCGATCCACGGGTTCCAGATCGGCTACTGCAGCAACGTGCCCGGCACCACGAGCATCCAGATGCAGTTCCGCGAGACGCCAATCCTCATTCCGGGCACGGCTTGCTCGGACGGGATCCAACACGCGCCGCCGCCGACCGCGTCGTTCCTCTTGACGAGCCTTCCGGGCAATGCCGGCCAACCGTACAGCTGCTGGGTCGTCTCGATCGACCTCTCGGCTTCGAGCGCTTCGTTCTCGATGATCGCGGACGCGACGGGGAGCTACACGAACCCGCCGCGTAGCTCCGTGTACGACCACTTGTTCACGTGGACGTTCACGTTCCCGACGAATCCCCTCCCGACGGCGTCGGCCGCATCGGGGTTCTTTCTCGCCGGCAACCCTGCGAACTCGACGGGCGGGCCGAACCTGCCGCTCGGCCCGACGAATAGCCACGGCTGGAAGATCGATCCGACCGGCGGGACGACCGGATCGTGCGCGGGCTACGACGGCACCGTATGGGACAAGCACGGCGCGAACGCGTCGCCGTCCATGTTCGACGGCGGCAACAACGGCACGCGGGGC
>CAZQHA010000547.1:0-383 GCA_964592795.1 uncultured Planctomycetaceae bacterium
CGGCACGCAGCGTAATCCGCGTACTCGGCAGAGCCGGTCCACTCATGCTGGTGATCGCCCGAGCGCTCGGCGTCCGCGGGGCGCGCGGCGTGCCGGCGCCGCTCGTCGAGTGAGGCGCATGCGGGCGGCGCGCGAGCTCGCGCGCCGCTCCGCTCGTCAGAAGACGCGGATCATCGACGGGCGCGAGTAGAAGCTCGCGTTGCCGCTCGTGTTGCGCAGTCGTCCACGGAAGAAGTAATTGCCGGGCACCGTCGGCGTGTACATCGCGGAGCTGGCGCTGCTCGTGATCCAGGGAACGAAGTCGGGCGCGCCCGGCTCCTGCACGAGCACGTCCTCCACGTGTCCCGCGGGCAGCGCGGGGTCCGCCCAGGTGACCGGGAACG
>CAZQHA010000547.1:393-3204 GCA_964592795.1 uncultured Planctomycetaceae bacterium
CCCCGTGGCCGCGCTTCGGCCCCGGCGGGTAGTCGTACGCGCCCGACGCGGCGTACGCGTAGTCGAAGTAGGAGACCGGTTCCTGCAGCGCCGTCGCGAAGAGCGCGAGCCCGGATCCGTCGCGCACGAAGTGCTTGCTCGGGCCCGTGAACACCCAGCGCACGCTCGTGCCCAGGCGCGACGTTCGCACCTCCGGGACGAAGCCGGCGTCGGTGGAGAGCACGTAGCGCACGTTCGGCTGCGCGGTGCTCACGCGGCCGATCGCGTTGCCGTCGGCGACCGTGAACCACATGTTGCCGTCGGGACCCAGGCAGATGCTCAGCGGGCGCTCGCCCGTCGGAAACGTCTGCAGCACCGTGCCCGACGTGGTGATGCGGCTCACCTGGTGCGTGTCGTTCTCGGTGATCCACAGGTCGCCGTCCGGTCCCGTCGCGATCCCGGCGATCCCCGAGAACGGGCCCGGAACCGGAAACTCGGTGATCACGCCCGCAGGCGTGATCTTGCCGATCGCGCGACCGGCGAGCTCCGTGAACCACATGTTCCCGTCGGGGCCGGCCGTGATGTCCCACGGCAGCACTTGGATCGACTGGATCTGGAACTGCGTGTCGGAGCTCGGCGGAGTGATCAGGCCGATCTGATCGTTGATCTCGAGCGTGTACCAGATCTTGCCGCCGGGGCCCGCGGCGATCCCGGTCGGGAAGCAGCAGCCGATCGACGCGAGCTCCTGGATGACTCCGGTCATCGAGATCGCGCCGATCTTCGCGACGTCTTCCTCGGTGAACCACATGCGGCCGTCGGCGCCGGCGACGATCTCCCACGGCTGCGCGAAGTCCGTCGGGATCGGAAACTCGGTGATCTGACCCGTCGCCGGATTCAGCCGCCCGATCTTGTCGGCGAAGCGCTCGGTGAACCAGAGGTTCCGGTCGCGCCCGAGCGCGATGCCGTACGGACCGCTGGCCGCGGTGGGAACCGGGAACTCGACGATCTGGCCGTCAGGTGTGATCCGGCCGATCTTGTTGCCGATCGATTCCGTGAACCACAGGTTGCCGTCCGGACCGGCGACGATCGTGTACGGACGGCTGTTCGCGGTGGGCACCGGGAACTCGACCACCTGTGCCTCGAGTGCCGCTTCGAACGAGACGAACGCGACCGAGATCGCCGAGAATCGAATGCAGGAACGAAAAGTGCGCATGTCCATGCCTCCTGGAACGACACGCTTCTCTCGCCGGGAGCATGGTAGCACGCGGAGCCACCGCGCGCCGGTGCGCGAGAGCCGCACCACGGTTCGGAGCGCGGATCGCCGCGCGGAAGTCGCCGCACCCGGCGCGCGTCGACCGTCGTCTACGCCGTTCCCTTGCGCTTCTGATCCTTGATGCGCTTCGGCGTGTTCGAGCTCTCGCTGAAGATGGCCGTGCCCTCCTTGGGCGTCGTCATCTGGAGCGCGGGCTTGCCCTTCTTGTAGGAGCAAGTCACCCAGGCGTTGACCGCCATCATCTCGAGGCACTGCATCGCCTCGTTCTGCGCCAGGTGCGCCTCCTCCGCGCCGAATCGCTTGACGGTCTCGGCTTGCAGGTAGGGCAGGATCTTGTCGATGTCGGACGAGCGGTTCAGCGCGTCGATCACCAGTTGATAGCTGCCCGCGGCGGAGAGCATGCGGCCGTTGCGCGTGTACGCCTTGACGCGTTGGATCCGGCCGTCCTTCATCTGGCACAGGCTGGTCTCCTTCGCGCCCGCGAGGCTCAGCTTGAACACGTTCTTGCCGTCGATGAGGTAGCGGATCGGCTCGTCGGTCTCGTGCTGGAAGCGCCATTGCACCTGCTTGATGCCGGCCAGGTTCAAGCCGCCGAAGGCGACCTGCCCGATGTCGTCGTCGACGCCGCCGTGTGAGATCCAGCGGAACGCTTCCTCGGCGTTGAGCTGCAGTCCCACGCTCCGCGCGATCTTCGCGCTGTTCTCTCGGACGTCCTGGAAGACGCCGTTGGCGGAGTACCAGTACTCCGCGAAGCGGATGTGCTGCAGCACGCGCCGCCGCTGCGTCTCGTTGTATTGATCGAGCAGCCAGTCGCGGTCGAGCTCTCCGCGGTCGAGCTCGAGGATCGTGTACGCGCAGTGCCGACCGCACGTGTGGGTGAGCGTCAGCCCCGCGGACAGGATCGGATCGGCGAAGCCCAGCGTCTCGCCGACGAGGAACCAGTTCTCGCCGTACGTTCTCTCGGCGAGGTAGGACCAGTCGGTCGTCCGGCGCAGCTCCCCGGTCGCGGTCGCGCCTTCGAGCAGCTTCGTGATGCCGCGCTCGTACTCCAGCGCGTCCGCGAACAGCTCCTCGGGACGCTTGCCGGCCTTCTTGTAGTAGTCGACCGGACACACGAGCCCCACGCTCGTCTCGTCCGCCGAGAGCACGATGTACCACATCCAACCGAACGGCACGCTGCGGATCTGGATGCGCGTCGTCGCGAGATCGAGTGTGTTGGCGTTGAGCCCCGGACGCCGGTAGTAGTCCCAGAACGCGATGTTCTGGAGCACGGTCGGTGCGTCGACCTGGACGCCGAGCGCCTTGCGCAGCACCGCGGCGTTTCCGCTGGCGTCGACGTAGTAGCGCGCTCGCACCGTCTCGCCCGTCGCGAGCTTCAATCCGGTGACGCGGTCGCCGTCGCGCTCGACGGACTCGACCGCGCAGCCCTCGCGCACCTCGCAGCCGAGCGACGCGGCGTGGTCCAAGAGGATCTCGTCGTAGCGCGAGCGGTCGACCTGGAAAGCGACGCGCGTGCGCCAGCCCGCGTACGGCGCGGGCCGCGGATCGTCGCGGTCCTC
>CAZQHA010000548.1:0-3204 GCA_964592795.1 uncultured Planctomycetaceae bacterium
CCCCGAGCTCCTCGCGAAATACCACAAGTCCGCCGCGGGGACCGCGAAGATCGACCTGCGTTCCGGCGCTGTGGTGATGGTCGCCGACGACTGGAAGGAGCCGGTGAGGGAGAACCTCACTCCTGCCGATCAGCTCCCCGAACCTCTGCGGGCGGTCGCGCGTCGCGAGAGCTGGGGCTCGGCGCGACTGGCAGGACGGAGAGCGTACGTGCAAGTCAGGCACGAGGAGAAGGGCGCGTGGCAGCACTTCGTATTCGTCTACGACGTCGAGACCGGCAAACGCTTGTGGAGCCGGTACGTCGCGAAGGTCGACGGCCGGTCCATGCCGCAATGACGCGAGCGTGCCAGCCGCGTCTTTGACCGTTCGGCAAGTTCTGCGTGGAGTCGATCGTTCGTGTTGGCGGCCGAATCCGATCCATCCCGCTGATTGTTCACGCGTGCGCGACGAGCGCACATGCGAGGAATCGAAAGACGAGGTCTTCCATGCTCGCACTGGCTCTGTCGATGAACGTGGCCCTCGGATTTTCTCAGAGCGCCGGCGGCGCCGCGCCTGCTGAGTTCACGCGCGTGCCGGGCGGGATCGTCGATGCCACGGGCACGGTCGTCTACGTGACGCAATTGAGGTTCTGCGACTTCGGCATCGTCGCGGTGGACGTGAAGAGCGGCGAACTCCTGTGGGACCGCGCGCGTATGGCGAAGCCGCTCGCGCTGGTCGGCGATCAACTGCTCGTGCTCGCCCCCGAGCGCGGAAAGCCGGGCGTGCTACGCGTCCACTTCTTAAACGTCCAAGCCAAGGGAGAACGCGTGCGCGAGTCCGAGCCGCTGACTTTCCCGACCGCGCCATGGGTCGGTGACGGTCGCGATCAAGCGGTCCGCGGGGCGAGCTTCGCGACGCATGTGGAGGTGTCGGGAGACGACCTGTACATCCACTGGAAGAGCAACACCTTCTGGTCGGGCGGAGTCCGGCCTCCACCCGAAGCCATCAAGGGCGCCAGTTCCTCCGTCATCGGCATTGCCAAGGTCGACGTGCGTTCCGGCGCCGTGGTGATGCTCGCGGGCGACCGGAGCGTGTGGCGGGAGGAGGAGCCCTTTCGAGCCGCAGAGCTACCCGAGCCCGTACAGGCCGTCGCACGGCGCGAGAACTGGAATCTCGCGGAAGTAGTGGGACAGAGAGCGTACGGACGAGCCACCGAGCAACTGCCGGGCGGCGGTCACAGGGACCACGTGCACGTTGTCGATGTCGCGACCGGCAGATGCCTGTGGCGCCGAGGCATCTCGGAATTCAACTTGCCGCTGCCGCCTTGACGCAGTCCGCGGCGGATCCGCGACGTCGGAAGCTCCGGCCGCCTCTTCACTGCCTTTCGCCGCTATGGAGCGGCATCTCACACAACGCGGCTCCGCGACATCCGCGCGATCATGCCGGAAGCGGCGGCTCGCGCCTACCCGCGCTCGACTTCCCACACTTGCGCGCCGAAGTGATCCCACGGCAAACGTCCCTCGTCGCAGTGCTCGTCCACCGAGAACTGCACGTCGACGAAGTAGATGATCGCCGTCGGCGCCGCGGTCCTCAGGTTCTTGCAGCCGTGCGCGACGCCGGGCGGAATGCGCACCAGGCGTGAGTTGCCGTCGCCGAGCACGAAGCGCATCACCTGACCCTCGGTCGGCGATCCCTTGCGCACGTCCGCGAGCACGAGCAGGAGCTTGTCCGACGGCGGCACGTACCACACGTCCGTTTGCCGCGTGTGCAGGTGGAACGCCTTGATCGCGAGCGGCTCGAGCACGCTGTAATTGACCTGCTTCACCGTGAAGCCGGGGAGCTGCTTGTGGATGCCGCCGTCGAGCCGGCCGAGCTCCGTCATCGATCCGCCGTCGTCGTTGAAGCGCTTCAGCTCGACGATCTCGACGCCTTCGATGCGCTTCTTGGCGGTGTAGTCCTGTTTCGAGTAGCGCGCTTTGGCGGTTGCGTTGAACTCGGTCATGGCGGGGTTCTCGGGCGTGTCGCCGGCCGTTGATCGAAGGCCGAAGCGGGCGCACAGCATCGACGAGCGATGCGCTCCGTGCAACCGAGTAGCGCGCAAAGTCGTGCGGCGACGAGCGTCGTGCTCGCAGGCGATGGCTCCCGCGCCGACTCGCTCGTACACTCTCGGCCCATGTCCCCCACGCGCAAGGATCACAGGAGCCGGCAGTACGCGTGCGCGAACCCGCCCCCGGGCGAGCGGCGCGAGCTCGTCGCGCGTCCGGTGACGGACTTCGAGGACGTCGATCAGATCCTCGAGAACTGCTTGCCGTCGTTCGGCGGCGCGTACTTGCGGCGACTGTGGACGCTGCTCGACGAGGCCGTCGGCAAGGGATTGCCGATGACGATCTCGATCTCGGGGCCCGTCACCGTCTCGGCGCAGCACCGCACGTGGCTCAATCCGCTGCTCGACACCGGTTGGTTCGCGCTGCTCTCGACCACGGATGCCGTCTGCTACCACGACGGCCACCGCGCGCTCGACTCGGCAAAGAAGCACCCGTTCCACGAAGTGCCGATCTTCGGCGACGACGGCGCGCTCCGCGACGAGCAGACGATCCGCGTCACGGACATCGGATTCGACGAGCAGCTCCTCCTCGACCAGGACGCCTTCATTTCCGCGTGTCTCCTGCGGCCGGAGTTCCAGCGCAAGATGTCCGGCGTCGAGTTCCGCCATCTCCTCGGCGGAATCTACGCGGCGCAGGAAGCGCAGAACGGGACCGGAGAAGGCCTGCTCGCGCTCTGCCACCGCAAGCGCATCCCGATCTTCGTCGGCGCGCCCTCGGACGGCTCGGTGTTCCTGAACTCGATGAAGCTCTGGGCGCTCGCGCAGGCGACCGGCGGCGAGTACCGCTTCGAGCTCGACCTCCACAAGGAAGTGTTCGAGAGCTGCGCGTACCACTACTGGGGACTCTTCGAGAGCGGCGCGGGCGCGCTCGGCACGTTGATCCTCGGCGGCGGCGTGCCGAAGAACTTCAACCTGCAGCCCGAGCCGGCGCTGTCGCAGATCTTCGGCTTCCAGAACATCTCGGGCTACCTGTACGACATCCAGATCACGACCGCGCCGATCACCGACGGCTCGCTCTCGTCGTGCCCGCCGGCCGAAGCCGTCACGTGGGGCAAGGTCGACAAGGATTCGTTCCGATCGACGACCGAGAGCATGCAAGCGGATTACTCCGTCGTGATGCCGT
>CAZQHA010000549.1:0-3201 GCA_964592795.1 uncultured Planctomycetaceae bacterium
GTGCGATCGGCCGCCGGAGGCGGGAGGAACACGACGTTCGCGAGCCAGGGCCCGGGCGAGAGGTGCTCGCATCGCCACTTGTTCGACGCGTCGATCGGAAGGCGCGTGCGCTTGGGGCTCGCGTCGCGGTAGATCTCGATCCGCGCGTGCTTGGGATCGACTCCGGCCGGGAGCGTCACCGTGCCTTCGACCGTTCCGCCCGAGCCGAGCTCGATCGCGATCTCAGGACCGCCGACCTGCACGACGCCGGAGACGGCTTCGCTCGCGACGTCGGACGACGCGAGCACGCGGCACTCGGGGACCTTCTGCCGCGTGGCGATCGCGAATCGTCCCTCCGCGTCGGTCTTCGCGGAGAAGTCGCCGACCGGAGCGTAGCGGCTCGTCACGAACGTCGGATCCACCGCGGCCAACGGGTTCGTCGACGGACGGACGAGCGCGACGTTCGCTCCCGCGAGCGGCTTGCCCGCGTGCGTCACGCGGCCGGTGATCCACGGCAGGCGCTCGAGGCGGACCTCGGTCTTGCCTTGCAACGCGGAGGGATCGATCGGTCCGATCGTCTTCGGCTCGTGGAGACGCGAGCGCACCTCGATCCGAAACGGCGCGCTCGGCGCGCGGATCTTCGCGGTCCCGCCCGGGCGCGGCGCCGACGGCGTCTCGTCGAGCTTGTTCCGAGTTCCGCGCTCGACGCGGACCGCGTAGCCGTACTCGGTGACCGGCGCTCCGCTTTCGTCGAGCACGACGAGCTCGACGTCGACCGCCGGCTTGAACCGCAGCACGACGTCGCGGTCGCCCGGGACCGCGTCGCCGAACGAGAGGTCGCTCCAACGCTCCGCGGGATCGTGCACTTCGATCCAAAACGGCTCTTCGGGCTGCACCGACAGGAACAGGCTGAAGGCCCCGCTCGCGCTCGACACCGTGCGCGACACCAGCGATCCCGCGCCGTCGGTGTCGGGCACCGCCGTGCGCAGCTCGGCGCCCGCGACGGGCTTGCCGTCGGGATCGAGCACCTTGCCGTCGATGCGGTACTCCTCGGGCAGCGGCTCGACCTTGAGATCGACGCCGGCGACCTCCTTCCCGGCTTCGACGAAGATGTTGTCGACCTTGCCCCAGCGCGTCGTGTCGTGCTTCGCCCACACGCGGTAGGAGCCCGGCGCGATCCCGAGGACGCGGTAGCTGCCGTCGTCCTTCGAGAACGAGAACGTCTGATGCCGCGCGAGCGGCTCGTTCTCCTTGTCGGACGGGACGACGCGGACTTCCGCGTCGCCGATCGCGCGGCCGTCCGCGGCGACCACGCGTCCGGAGACCGCGCCTCCCGGCGCGAGCTCGACCTCGCCGAGATCGGCTTCGCGCCCGCGCACGAGCTTGGCTTGGACCGGCTTCAGCGCGTGCCCGAAGTGCTCGGCGATGCCCGACCACGCGCGGCCTTCGGTCGGCCACGTCCATGCGAGCTCGGCGACCGCGAGGCCGTCCGCCGCGCTCGTGGCAACCGTCTGCCGGCGGCCTTGCGCCTGCTGCTTCAGCTCGACGCCCGCGATCGGCTTGCCGGCTTCGTCGACGAAGCGCACCCAGATCTGCGCCTTGGCGCCGTCCGGATCGGCGGCGACCGCAAAGGAAGCGAGGAGGAGCACCGTGAGCGCGGCCATGCCGCGGGCGGTCCGTTGGAGTTTCGAGGATCGCATCATGACTGTGTCGCCGCTCAACGAACGGACGGCGGAGGATGTTGGACGCGGTCAGCCGCCGCCGGGGCGAGTCAGGAAGACGGGTTCTGAGTGCTTCGACCCCGCGTTGAGCACGCCTTCGGCTTCGAGGAGCTTTTCCATCGTCGGCACGCCCATCGCCTGCCGCTCCGCGTCCGTCGTGCGTGGGTCGACCGGGTACAGGCGCCAGGCCTTGAGCACGTGCTCGTACGTGTACTGCGTCCCGTAGCGCTGGTGCATGCCGAGCTTCACGAGGTGCTTGTCCGTCGCCTCGGCCGCGACGCGGAAACCGCGGTCGTCGCCGAGCTCGGCGGCCTTGAGCCCGAGCTCGAGGGCCAGGGCGAGGTTGTCGTCCGAGTCGGTCTCGACGAGGATCACCGCGGCGTGGAGGTAGTCCTCTGCCGTCGTCGCGCCTCCCGCTTCGATGATCTCGCGCACCTTCGCGGCGCGCGATTCCCGGCGGACGCGCAGCTGCGAGGGCTCGCTCGTTCCCGCGCCCTGCTCGGACGCGTCGCGCTGGACGTCGGCGTACATGCGCGCCAGCGACGACGCGGGCGACGAGCACGCCGCGAACAGCGCGGCGCACAGCCAGAGAGACAGGCGATTCGACTTCAAGCGAGGACCTCCGCGGGTCGGGCGGGCGAACATCGTCCGCTCGGTGCGCCTCGCGTCAAGGCTTCCGGAGCCGGACGAGCAGCGCGCCGCCCCGGCTGTGTCGCTCGAACCCGAGGACGCCCAAGCGCGCGCCGTCCGGGCCGCGCAGCCAGTCCTCGACGATCGGCCGGAGCACGGGCTGCTGCAGCCGGTTGCCCCAGCCTCGGCCGGTGATCACCAGAGCCGCATCCGCTCGTCGCTGGCGGCAGGCGTGGAGCTCTTGGCCGAGCCGTCGCAGGGCTTGGGAAGGCGCGAGACCGTGGAGATCGATCTCGATCAAGGTCGTTTTATGATCTTTGAACCGGCACACCCCGCCCAGAGGCCGTAGGCTGGTGCCCTTTCCGAAGGGATTCTAGAGCCCTTCGGCTCGGCGCCGCGGGCGTCCGATTGTGATTCTCAACCATCGATGGCCGGAGCCGCCGGCTCAACCTTAAGGAAAACGACTCATGAAGAACCTGCTCCTCGGCGTGGCCCTGATCGGGTGCGCGCTCGCCTGTAAGACCGACAAGAACGCCTCGATCGCGGATCCGTCCTCGGCCAACATGCCGAAGTCGGAGTGCTGCGAAGCCAACAAGGGCGACTGCAGCGACATGAAGGCCGAGTGCTCGACCAAGAAGGACTGCCAGAAGGTCTGCCCGGTCACGGGCAAGGCCGAAGGCTGATCCCACTCGATCCAGAAACAACAAGGCCGGCGCGGGGGGCTTCCCCGGGCCGGCCTTGTGGTTTCTTAGGGCCGGCCGATCTCGAGCAAGTGCACCTCGAAGACCAGCGTCGCGCCGGGCGGGATCATGCCCGGGACGCCCTCCTCGCCGTAAGCCATGCTCGCCGGCACGGTGAGGCGCCTCCGGCC
>CAZQHA010000550.1:0-3200 GCA_964592795.1 uncultured Planctomycetaceae bacterium
CCGGCGTCGTGCCGCACACCTTGCACTGCGTGTTCGTCATCCGCAGCGGATCGAGCCACTTGCCGCAGCGCGGACACTCGTCGCCGCGCGCCTTGTCGTAGCCGCACTCGTGGCACGTGCCGAGGATGTAGCGGTCGGCGAGGAACATCTCGTCCTTCGGGCAGTACAGCTGCTCGTTCGTCCGCTGCAGCAGGTACCCGCGCTCGTCGAGCCGCCGGAAGAAGTCCTGGCTGGCCTCGACGTGCTCGGGGCAGATGCTCGTGCCCGACCAGATGTCGAACTCGATGCCGACGTGATCGAACGTCGACTTGATCGACGCCCGCCAGCGCGCGACGTACTCCGCGTAGTCCGCGCCTTCCTGCTCGGCGCCGATCGTGATCGCGACACCGTGCTCGTCGGTGCCGCACACGTAGAGGACCTCCTCGCCTTGCATGCGCAGCGTGCGCACGTACACGTCGGCCGGCAGGTAGGCGCCGATGACGTGACCGAAGTGGATGGGACCGTTGGCGTAGGGGAGTGCGCTGGTGACGAGGTAGCGGGTCAATCGAGGTTCCCTAGGCGGTGCCGGAGGTCGCGCCGACTGGCGAGCGCGCGCGGGGGGCGCCGTGGATCAGCACCAAGTTCCGCACGTACACGAACACGCCGGTCGTCTGCCCGACGATCCCGACGATGTCCCTGCGCCAGACGAAGTACACGAGCAAGAGCATGCCGCCGAAGAGGCTGCCCCACCAGAAGCCGACCGGGATGATCGAGCGCTTCTCGCGCTCGCTCGCCACCCACTGCAGGACCATGCGCAGCGTGAACAGCGCCTGGCCCAGGAAACCGACGCACACCCACAGGATGCCCCACGGGTTCGAGATGTTGAGGACGTAGTAGAGCGCGCCGTGCGATCGCTGATCGACCTGCGCCTCGTGGATCGCGCGCACGTACTCCTCGGCGGTGAGCTCCGTCCGCTCGGAGCCGTCCTGGACCGTGACGACCAGTCCGTCTCGGCCGTCGCGAATCTGCGCGTCGCGCAGCCGGCCGGAGAGATCGACGCGCGGCGTCGACGACTGACCGCTCGCGACCGCGGGCGGGAGCGCGACGGCGAGCGACACGAGGATCGGGAGCGCGAGCCGGAGCACTCGTTCACCGGCCATCGGTCACCTCCTCGAGCGGCAGCCGCAGGAGGCGCCCGCGCATCCAGCGCACGGCGAACAGATCCTTGAGGCCGCGCAACGCGCGGTTCCACACGCCGTACTTGCTCCGGCCCGCGACGCGCGGCTTGTGGTTCACCGGGTGCTCGATCACGGAATAGCCGTGGTAGCGCAGGAGCGTCGGCAGGAACCGGTGCATGCCTTCGAAGAGCGGGATCGTCTGGATCGCGCGCGCGCGGAAGAGCTTCAGCGAGCACCCGGTGTCGCGGATCCGGTCCTCGGAGATCGAATTGCGGATCGCGTTCGCGATCCTCGAGCTGGCGCGGCGGAGGAGGGGATCGTGGCGCTTCGTGCGGTAGCCGACGACCGCGTCGTGGCCGCGCAGCGAATCGATCATCGCGGGCAGATCGGCGGGGTCGTTCTGGAGATCGGCGTCGAGGGTCGCGATCAGGTCGCCGCGCGCCAGCTGGATGCCGGCCGACGTGGCCGCGGTCTGGCCGCAGTTGTGCGCGAAGAACGCGCCGACCACGCGCGGATCGCGCTTCGCCAGCGCGCGGATCGCGTTGCGGGAACCGTCCCGGCTGCCGTCGTCCACGAGGATCAGCTCCCACCTCACACGATCGCCGAACACCTCGACCACGCGCTCGTACAGCGGCGTGAGGTTCTCGAGCTCGTCGTACACCGGAGCGACCAGCGATACCTGGATCGACTCGTCGCAGTTGCGCGGAAAGATCGAGCGAATCTCGGACGGCAGGCAGCGTCGAGCGGATCGCTCGACGTCCACCGAGCCGCGCGTCGATGACGAATCCGTCACCTGATCCAGCGGATGTGCGTGTTCCATGATCGCGCTCACATTTGTCTAATGGCGCTCGAATCTCGGATTGACCCCCGACGCGTTCAAGTGACGCCTTGTCCATGATTTCGATCGACCCCGACGACTCGTTATCCGGCCGTGTGCGTAGGTTCGGGTGGCTCTTGTTCGTACCGATTCTAGCGCTGTCCGCGACGCGCGAGCTGTGGGCGCCGGACGAGCCGCGCTACGCGGAAGTCGCGCGAGAAATCTACGCCGGTCGGAGCTTCCTCGTGATGCACCTGAACGGCGCGCTGTATCCCGACAAACCGCCGCTCTTGTACTGGTTGTCCGGCTTCTTCGGCTCGCTCTTCGGTTGGTCGGAGCTCGCGCTGCGCGTCCCGTCGCTGCTTGCGACCGCCGGCTCGGCGTGGCTCACGGCGCGCCTCGCTCAGCGATACTGGGGGCCGCTCGAAGCCGCTTGGGCCGGCGCGTTCTATCTCGGAACGGCGATGGTCATCGAGATCGGCGGCCGTCTGCAGATCGACCCCCTCCTGTCGTTCCTCTGTCTCGCGTCCCTCGTGCTCGCGAGCGCGGAAGCGCGCGATGCGCGCGAGGCTCGACGAAACCTGTGGGCCTCGGGGCTGTGCCTGGGGCTGGCGACGCTCGCGAAGGGACCGGTCGCGTGGGCTCACGTCGGGCTCGTCTTGATCGTCTGGCGCTTCTTGCCGCGCGACGCGCGCCTCGTGCTCCCGCTCTCGCGCGGCGGGTGGACCGGCTTCGTCGCGCTCGCGATCCTGCCGGTCACCGTCTGGGCCGTCGCGGCATCGCTCGCGGAGCCGGCGCTCTTCGAGCCGCTCTTCTACGGGCAGCACCTCGGCCGCGTCGCCGAAGGCACGCAGCACGCCGGACCGCCGTGGTACCACGTGGTCAACCTCCTCTATCTCGTGCTGCCGTGGACTCCGCTCTTCGCGCTGTCGCTCGGCCGCGCGTGGAGCGAGTTTCGCGCGCGCAAGCTCGACGTCGGCCGCGCGCGCGCGGCGAGCTGGTTCGCCGTGATCCTGCTCGCGTTCTCGGTGATCACGCCCAAGCGCGACCTCTACATTCTCCCGCTCTATCCGGCGATCGCGCTCCTGTGCGCGCGCGAGTTCGCGCAGGCTCAGCGCGCGCAGCGACTCACCCGATGGGTGAGCATCGCCTGCGCGGGCGTCCTGCTCGTGGCCGGGGTCGGCCTCGTCGTCGCACCGCATTTCGCGCCGCAGCTCGCCCCGTAC
>CAZQHA010000551.1:0-3199 GCA_964592795.1 uncultured Planctomycetaceae bacterium
GCGGCTCCGGTGCCGCGGCGGGAACCGAGCTCGACCATCCTGCGACGGTCCCCGCGACGCTGTCGAAGCGTCTGGTCGTCGACGCGAACGCGGGCGGGCACGCGACCTCCTTGAGGCTCCTCAGCGTCAAGTGGGGCCGCCTCGTGAACGTCGCGGACTCGACCGGCGAGATCCAGCACGTCGACTTCGTCGTCGGCGAGGACATCAAGACCACGCCCCCGACCGCGCTCTATCCGACCGGGGAGTTCTCCCTCGAGACGAACCCTGTAACCGAGATCACCACGGTGACGATCGGCGCCCCGTACTCGCCGTCGAGCGTCGTGAACGGGGCGGAGACTTCGCTCTATCAACGTGCTTTCAAGAAGCTGGACAAGAACCTCGGCCGCATCGACGACGTGCCGCCCGACGCGAATCCCGTCGACGAGCCGTTCCCGCTGATCCCGCGCAATGCCGCGGTGGTTCTCACGTTCAACGACCTCCTCGACCCGGACACGATCACGGACGACACCGTGCGCACGTTCGTGGGCTATCCGCCCACGGCGCCGTTGTTCGCGCGCGTGATCAAGGACGTCAACCACGGCGATTTGGCGGAGTTCGATGGAGTGGCCGGCCTCGAGTTCTATTCGACGCGCGTCATCGTCGACACGACCGTGTCGCAGATCGAGGCGGTCACGTCGAATCCGCCGCTGCCTCCGAATCCGATCGGATTGCCGCCCAGCGTGACCACGACGCTTCCGAACGTCCTGCTGCGGATCCCGACGAAGACTGGGCTCAACCAGTTGGCCATCCTGATGAACCCGACGGGACATCCGTTGTCGTTCAACGGCAACGGCAGTCACGACACGTCTTCGTCGACGCGCGACATCTGGCGCTCGGCGCGCTCCGGCGGAGGCGGGGAGGAGACGCCCGACGCCAACAACGGCTTCCTGTTCGACGACGTTCCGCCGAGCTTGATCGGCACGCAGTCCGTCGTCGTCGCGACGCCGACGCCGGCAGGCGACGGGTTCGTCGCCAACGTGCAATTCAACTTCCCGGCCTGTGCGAGCACCCTGAAGGTCGGAGACGTCATCCAGCAACCCGGGATCGTGGCGCAAGTCATCGAAGCGTCGGATCCGCCGCTCAACGGCCTCGTCGAGGCGCACTTCGCCGTCCTGTCGCCGCCCGGCGGATCGCTGGCCGCCGGCCTGGCCGAGCTCTCGACGGTGTTCGATCCGATCGCGAACTTCGGCAAGGAAGCGTGCTTCGTGCGGTTCACGAACCTCGCCGAGCCCCCGAACAAGAAGGTCGCCACCGACTCGGCCGTCGTCGTGCGGTTCAGCGAGCCGATGGACCCCGCGGGCCTGACGCCGTTCGACAACATGACGATCACGCGCGTCGCGGCCGCCCCGTCCGCGACGCAGTACGTCGTCGGCGCCATCAGCCCGTCGACGGACCTGCGTGAGTTCACGTTCTTCCCGACGCTGCCGCTGCGCCACGACGCGACACCGCCGACCGCGGAGAACTACTACTTCAATCTCGCCGGAGGCGTCGCCGGAGTCACGGACCTCGCCGGCAATCCGCTCACGGGCGCGCTGCCGCAGGTGAACTTCACGATCGATCCCGCCGAGCCGGAAGAGAACAACGGCAGCCTCGTGCTGCGCTTCAGCTCGAGCGACGAGCTCTTCGACGACGATCTGCCGGAGATTCGCTCGGCACAGCTGCTGTACGACTTGGAGAACGGCGTGCTTCGCCCGCGCCCGGTGACGCGACAGACGGCGACCGCCGATCGGTCACACCCGGTTACGAGCCAAATGCCGCAGTTCCCCGGTGGTCTGCAGACGCCGCTGTCGAGGCTTGGCAGCAAGATGCAAACGCTGTGGCGTTACTGCGACGTGGGGTTTGCGTTGCTCGACGAAACGACGACCAACATGGACGTCGAAGAGCTGAGCTGGGCTCCTGCGGTCGGAGCAGCGGTGCAGGACTCCTACACACGGTTCGAGATCAGCCTGGCGCACAGCAAGTTCCTCCCGGACGAGAGCGTCAACCCGCAGCTCTTGCTGATCTTCCCGACGTCCGGCCTCGTCGCGCAGTACTCGAACAACATCGCCGACCCGCTGAACGACCCGCTGAAGATCGTGCACCCGCGCGAGCGCGGCTACACGGTGTTTCCAGGCGACATCTTCGAGGCCGAGACCGGCACGCGCTTGATGCCGTTCCCGCTCAACCGCGGCATTCCGAAGAACCAGTTCCGCTACTACACGTGGCGCGACACGGCGCTGCAGGTGAAGGCCGCGCCCATCGGTCCGGGCGCGGAACTCCAGATCGTCGCGACGGTCACGGGGCTGGGCGCTCCGGGCACGCCGTACTCGACCGGGAACGTGCCGACGATCGGTTTGCCGCTCTTGATGGAATTCAAGTGCTTCCCCGATTCGGAAGCGCTCGGACTCAACGCGTTCGACGTCTCGCTCGCCAGCACGAGCGCGCCGCAGCCGAACTTCCGCGCGTTCTCGACCGGCGGAACGAGCACGAGCGGCGACGTGGTGAAGGATCCCGATCAGCAGGTGACTGCAAACGGTGGATACAATCCGAACTCGGTTCCCCCCGGCGCCGCGACTCCGGGCGTGGACAACACCTTCTACGTAGGTCAGGCGGATCTCGTCGTGCGCGTCAGTCGCGCGCACACGATTTGGTTCAATTCGACCAGCTCGGATCCGACCTATGCGGCGCCGGTCGTCGAGCCGCGTGCGGACGACTTGCCCTTCGGGACCCAGATCCAGCTCGCCTTCCGCGGAGCTTCGAACGTTCCGAATAACGTCGCCAACGCAGCCATCAACGCCAATTTCCTCGATCCGTACGGCGAGCCCAACAACGGCAGCAACGTCACCTTCTTCAACGGTGACAACACGTGGAAGCCGCAGCTGTCGGATGTCGACGGAGCAAGGTTCTTCCAGGTGCGCGTGAGCTTCATCGGCAATACGGAGACCAATCTGGTGCCGGAGCTGTCGGCTCTCGGCTTCGCGTTCCGACTGTGAAGGCCGACGCGCCGACGCCATTCGCGACATCACTCAACTCATGCGGACCCAATTGCACGACCGGACCCTCCACGCCGTCGGCGCCATTTTCTCCGCGCTCGCCGTGACCGCCTGTGGCGGATCGGGGAGCGACGGCGGGGGCAGCGACTTCACGCTCGACGCGACGTCGCTGATCGACGGCGCGACGT
>CAZQHA010000552.1:0-3197 GCA_964592795.1 uncultured Planctomycetaceae bacterium
CGAGCACGTCCTGCCAGCGGTTCGAGTCGTTCTCGTCGGGGCTGAACAGCCGGAAGTTCCTGGCCTCCGAGTTCCGTTTCATCACGTCGCGCAAGTACTTGCCCATGACGCGCGTCGCTTCCGCGACGGTCTCACCCGGCCCCGGCACGCTCACGGCGTAATCGCGCACGTCGGGTAGCCGCAGATCGCGCAGCAGGATCCCGCCGTTCGCGTGCGGGCTCGCGCCCATGCGACGCGCGCCTTCCGGAGCGAGCGCGGCGAGCTCGGGCACGAGTCGCCCGTCGTCGTCGAAGAGCTCCTCGGGGCGGTAGCTCCTCATCCAGCGCTCGAGCAGCGCGACGTGGTCGGGCTGCGAGTGCATCTCGCCCAGCGGGACTTGGTGCGAGCGCCATGAGCCCTCGACCGTCTTGCCGTCGACTTCCCTCGGACACGTCCAGCCCTTCGGCGTGCGCAGGACGATCATCGGCCAGCGCGGCCGCGCGGGCGTGCGCTCGCGCCGCCCTGCGTCCTGGATGCGCCGGATCGACGGGACCACCGAGTCGAGCGCGGACGCCATGAGCTCGTGCATCGCGCGCGGTTCGTCGCCCTCGACGAACACGGGCTCGTATCCACAGCCGCGGAGGAGCTGCTCGAGCTCCTCGCGCGGGATGCGCGCGAGCAGCGTCGGGCTCGCGATCTTGTATCCGTTGAGGTGAAGGATCGGCAGCACGGCGCCGTCGCGTCCGGGACACGCGAACTTGTTCGAGTGCCAGCTCGTCGCGAGCGGGCCGGTCTCCGCTTCACCGTCGCCGATCACGCACGCGACGACGAGGTCGGGATTGTCGAACGCGGCGCCGAACGCGTGCGAGAGCGCGTATCCGAGCTCGCCGCCTTCGTGGATCGAGCCGGGTGTCTCGGGCGCGACGTGGCTCGGGATCCCGCCCGGGAACGAGAACTGCTTGAACAGGCGCTTCATCCCCGCTTCGTCCCGCGAGACGTCCGGGTAGAGCTCGCTGTACGTCCCTTCGAGGTACGTGTTCGCGACGAGCGCCGGCCCGCCGTGTCCAGGGCCCGCGACGAACATCATCGAGAGGTCGTGCTTGCGGATCGCGCGGTTCAGGTGCGCGTACACGAAGTTGAGCCCGGGCGTCGTGCCCCAGTGACCGAGCAGACGCGGCTTGATGTGCCTTCGCTCGAGCGGCACGCGCAAGAGCGGATTGTCGAGCAGGTAGATCTGTCCGACCGACAGGTAATTGGCGGCGCGCCAATACGCGTCGACGAGCTCGAGCTCGCGCGAGGTGTGCGTCGGTTCCGTGCGCGCGCGGCGTGTCTGCGCTTCCATGTCGGTGCTCCTGGGCCGTGCCCGATCGTACCTGCGGTGGAAGCGGCGCGAGAGTACGCTCAACTGCTGAGCGTGGCGCGGAAAAGACCGCGGCCGATCAGCGCTTCGGCGGTTCGAGCGCGAGCACGTAATCGCGCCAGCGGTCCTCTATCTCCTCGAAGTCGACGTTCAGGAACGCGGCCTTCACCGCGGCGTCGCGCGCGGTGAGTCCGGCCGTCTCGCGCGCCTTCTCGTTCTTCGCGTCGGGGAGCTTCGCGAGCTCGTCCTGGTACGTCGCTTTCAACGTGTCGAAGTACGTCGGCAGGATCTTGGCCCACTCGGGACGAGACGCGACCTCTTTCGCCGTGCGCAGGAAGTAGATCATCGACCAGCCTTGCGCGTAGCACAGCGCGGCCTTCGACGGGTCGTAGTACTGCGCGCGCTCGTACTTCACGATCTCGGCCCAGGGCACGTGGTCGCTCGACGCGATCGCGCGTTGGATCGTGTGGATGCGCCAAGGATTGACGCCGATCGAGCGCACCTTCCCGTCGCGCACTTGCGCGCCGGAGAAGTAATCGCCGTGGCCCTCGTTGAACCAGTAGTGCGGTGACAGCTCTCCCGCCGAGTAGTGGATGTATTGGTGAAACGCCTCGTGATAGAGGATGACGAACGTGTCCGAGTCGTCCTGCCGCTTCTTGACGAGCTTCTCGGCGTCGTAGAGCACGAGCTCTTCCGCGGCGGCGTTCCAATAGCCCGCGCTGCGCGGCGGACCGCCGTACGAGTGGTACTCGTCCTTGCTCTTGCAGATGCGCACCGTCGACACCGCCTTCAGCTCGCCGACGGGCGGGAAGAGCCGCATGTACTCGCGGCGCAGGAGCTCGATGTCGCGGCACACCTTGCGCATCAGCGGCTCGTCGGTGGTGTTGTAGACGACGATGAAGTTGTCGGTGTCCTCGGCCTTCCAGCCGCGCACGAGCTGCTTGCGCGCCTCGATCCGGAACGCGGGGTCGAGGTAGGGCGTGCGCGCGTACATGCGCTCGAGCTTCTCCGTCGACTGCTCCTCGGGCTCGGAGAAGTTCATCAGCTCGAACGAGTGCCGCCAGATCTTGCTCTGCTTCTCGAAGTCCTCCGCGGCGCAGTACGCGACGATCGCGATCGTGCGGCGCGGGTTCGAGTAGGCGAACACCCGCCCGTTGACGAGCTTCTTGAGCTTCGGGTCCTTGAAGATCAGCGGGTACTCCCGACCTCGGTACCCCTCGCGCTCCTTGGCCTCGACGGGCTTGCCGAGCGACCAACTCGTCAGCACGCGCTCGAAGTAGCGCTCGATCGTGTTGATCGAGGGCTCGGCCGGCGTCTTGTCCTCCGTCGTCGCGCTGTCGGCGCTCGGCGCGGCGCCCGAGTCCGCCCATGGGACCGTGGGGTCCGCGCCGGTCCGGAGCGCCGGATCGGCGACGTAATCGATCCAGACGAACGACATCTCGGGGCGGATCGTGCGCTGCTTGTCCGCGTCCTTCGGGATCTTCTCCGCGAACTGCAGGACGATCCATTTCTCGTCCGGCTGCAGCGGGATCGCCTCGTAGTCGCGCGCGCGCGGGAACGCGAGCCCTAGCTCGCGGTGCTTCTCGGTCGTGTAGCCGCCTTGAGGGAACGGCGCGCCGATCGCGAGTGGGGCGAGTGCGAGCGCGTGGGCGATCGCGAAGACGGCGGACGCGAAGCGCTTGACCGCATGTCCGGCGAGGCTCGACCGGGGCGAGCGCATGGCAAGCTTGTACCTCGCGCGCGAGCGACCGCGCAACGAGTAGGATCGACGGCCATCGAGTGAAACGTTCGCCGACAATCGCCCGCGCCGAGCCTTCGCGTGCCGCGTGGGCGGTCGCGCTCGCCGTCCTCGCGCTGC
>CAZQHA010000553.1:0-3193 GCA_964592795.1 uncultured Planctomycetaceae bacterium
CCTCGAAACGGGCGGGGTGAACGGGACGGCGGTGGAATCGTAGGCGGGAGAGGTGTCGAAGGAACGCATCGGAACTCCCCGGGCAGCTCGAAGTCGAAGCGCGTCCATGCTCCGCGCGACGCCGGGATCGGTCAAGTCAGACCTTGCGGACGTTCCCGAAGAGCTTCTCGGCGATCCCGTCGACGAGCGGCAGCGGCTTGTACTTGCCGCTCGCCGCGTTGACGAGGCCGAGGATCGTCAGCACGAGGAACGCGACCGCGACGATCGGGTAGAGGATCGCGCCGATCGCGACGCAGATCAGCGCGGCCGAGATCGCCATCGCGATCACCCCGACGATCATCAGTGCCAGCGACTGCTTGGCGTGATAGAGCGAGAACGCGTTGTTCTTCTGCACGATGCAGATGATGGAGACCACGAGGTTCACGGGCGAGATCGGCAGATAGCAGAGGACGGCCATCAGCTTGCCGCTCTCGACGTCGTTCGGATCCTGGTCCAGCGAGCTCGACTCGGTCATCGGTGTCTCCGTGGGGGGCCGGCGGAAGAAAACCTCCCGCAATGTCGGCCGGGCGCGGTCCCTCGGTCAACCGCTTTCTCGGGGCGGGTATCTTCGATGCGATGGATTCGAGCCGACCGGCGACCGACGACTCGCGCGCCTCGCCCGACGATTCGGTCGAGGCGATCGTCGCCGACATCCTCGAGCGCTTCGAGTCCGAGGGTCCGGCCGCGATCGACGCGGCCTGCGCCGCGCACCCCTCGCGCGCGGACAAGATCCGGCGGCGGTGCGCGGTGCTCGACCGGCTGGGCTTCGTCTCGCGCCGCGGCGAGGGCGAGCTGCCGGCGACGTTCGGTCGCTACCGGATCCTCGAGAAGCTCGGCGCGGGCGGCATGGGCATCGTCTACCTCGCGCTGGACGAGCGCATGGGGCGCAAGGTCGCGCTGAAGGCCAGCGGCCCGCGCATCTCGACGAGCCCCCGCGCGCGCGCGCGGTTCGAGCGCGAGGTCCGCGCCGCCGCGCAGCTCGAGCACCCGCACATCGTGCCGATCTTCGACGTCGGCGAGGAGCAGGGCACGCCGTACTACACGATGCAGTACGTCGAGGGCGCCACGCTCGCGACGGTGGTCGCCGTGCTGCGGCGCGAAGCGCGCCCGTTCGCCGAGCTCACCGCGCGCGACGTGCGGCGCGCGATCGGCGATGCGCGGCCGGGCGTCGCGGAGAAGACGTACGTCGAGACCGTGTGCCGCCTCGTGCTCGACGTCGCCGACGCGCTCGCGCACGCGCACGAGCACGGCGTCATCCACCGCGACGTCAAGCCCTCGAACATCCTCGTCGACCGCGAGGGCCGCGCGCTCCTCTTCGACCTGGGGCTCGCGCACCTCGACGACGAGCCCGCGCTCACGATCTCGGGCGACTTCGCCGGCACGCCGCAGTACGTCTCGCCCGAGCAGATCGCGGGCAAGGCGTCCGACATCGACCGGCGCACCGACGTGTACTCGCTGGGCGTCACCTTCTACGAGCTGCTCACGCTGCGCGCGCCGTTCGCCGCGCGCAACACGCAGGCGCTCTTGCGCCAGATCCAGGTGAAGGAGCCGCCGCTCCTGCGCCGTCACAACCCGAACGTGCCGCGCGACCTCGAGACGATCTGCCTGACCGCGATGGAGAAGGACCGCGAGCGCCGGTACGCGAGCGCGCGCGAGATGGCCGACGACCTGCGGCGCTTCCTCGAGTTCAAGCCGGTCACCGCGCGTCCCGCGGGACCGATCCTGCGCGGCTGGCGTTTCCTGCGCCGCAACCCGGCGCTGGGCGCGTCCATCGCCCTGGCGGTGCTCGTCGCCGTGGGCGCGCCGCTGGGCCTCTTGATCGCGAACGCGATGATCCGGGAGCAACGCGACCGCGCCGAGACCGCGGCCCGAGAGGCGCGCGCGATCGCCGGTCAGACCGAGCAAGTCGCCGAGTTCATGGTCGACCTCTTCCGCGAGCCCGAGCTGACGGGCGCGAGCGCGGAGGTCGTCACCGCGCGTCAGATCCTCGAGCGCGGAGCCTACCGCATCGAAGGCGCGCTCGACACGCAGCCGCTCGTGCAAGCCGCGTTCATGGAGACGCTGGGCCGCGCGTACGCGAACCTCGGTCTCCACGACCGCGCGCTGCGCCTGTGCGACCGCGCGCTCGCGATCCGACAGCGCGAGCTCGGCGAAGGACACGTCGACGTCGCGCGCCTCCTGCATACGCTGGCGAGCGTCCACTTCTCCCAGGGAAACGACGCGATCGCCGAAGCGCTCGCGCGGCGCGCCGAGTCGGCCTTCCAGCGCGCCGGGCTCGCCGCGCATCCCGACGCCGCCGGGTGCGCGCTCCTCCTGGGTCAGATCGCGGCTCGCGCACGCGACTTCGAGCGCGCCAGCCGCGAGCTCGAGCGCGCGCTCGCGATCGAGCGCGCGGCGCTGGGGCGCGAGCACCGCGTCGTCGCCGACACGCTGCAGCGCATGGCGATGCTCGAGCTCGAGCGGCCGCCGGAAAGCGCCGACCTCGCGCGCGCGGAGGCGCTCTTCCAGGAGGCGCTGTCGATCCGCCGAATGGACTGGGACCCGTCGCTCGCGGACGTCGCGGCGAGCTCCGGCGGGCTCGGCCGCTTGCTCGCGCGACGCGGAGACTCGCGCGGCGCGATCGACGCGCTCGAGAGCGCGCTCGCGATCCGCATCGAGCTCTCGGGGCCTTCGCATCCGTCCGTGACGGCGCTCCTGCGCGAGCTCCTGTCGATCGGATCGGGCGATCCGGCCGCGCGCGGCCGCTGGCTCTACCACCTCGCCGAGGGACAGCGCGTCGCGGGCGACACGCGCGCCGCGCTGGAGACGTACGGCGCGTCGATCGACGCGCTGCGCTCGGCCCACGGAGAGTCGAATCCCGCGCTCGCGCGCTCGCGCCTGGGCCTTGCGCGCGCCCAGTCGGCGGAAGCGGACTGCCAGCGCGCGCAGGAGGAGCTCGCCGCCGCGCGCGCAGTTCTCGACGCGGCGGCGGACCACGACGCGCGCACGCTGCGCGAGCTCGCGAACGCCGAGGAAGCGCTCGCGAAGTGCTACGCCGGGCACGGGGCCGACTCGGAGAGCGCGCGCCACCGGGACGCCGGCGCCGAGCTCGTGCGGCGCGCGGAGGCGCTGGAGCGCTCGCTCACGGACCGGCCGGCCGCGAGCGCGGCGTTCG
>CAZQHA010000554.1:0-3191 GCA_964592795.1 uncultured Planctomycetaceae bacterium
GATCGCACGGTGCGCAGCGACGTCGCGATGACCGGGGAGATCAGCTTGCGGGGCCTCGTGCTGCCGGTCGGCGGCATTCGGGAGAAGGTGGTCGCGGCGTTCAACGCCGGCATCAAGACCGTGCTCCTTCCCGCCCGCAATCGACCGGATCTCGACGAGATCCCCGAGTCGGCGCGCGCGGGGCTGAAGCTCGAATGGATGGAGACCGTCGGCGACGTGATCCATGCCGCGCTCGAGCCGAGCGGCAGCACCGAAGCGCGCGTATAACCTCGGCATGCGGTCGAAACGACGCTCGAGGATCCTCGCGCTCGCCCTCGGGCTCCTCGGCGTGTGCGTCATCGCCGAGATCGCGCTGCGCTTCACCATGGTCAGCACGCCGCTGCGTCCGCGGCCGGTGAACGAGGGGCACACGGTGTTCCAATACGAGCCCAGCCGCTCGTTCACGTTCTCGCGTGACTGGAACTTCGCGGTCGCGAACCAGGGCTGGATCAACAACGACGGGTTCGTGAACGACGCGGACTACGTCGAGAGCGACACGACCCCGCTACTCGCGGTGATCGGCGACTCGTTCATCGAGGCCGCCATGGTGCCGTTCCAAGACACGGTCCAGGCGCGTCTCACCGGCGCGCTGCGCGGCAAGGTCCGCGTGTACAGCTTCGCCGCGTCGGGCGCGCCGCTCTCGCAGTACCTCGTGTGGGCCGAGTACGCGCAGGAGAAGTACGCACCCGACGCGCTCGTGATCTCGGTCGTCGGCAACGACTTCGACGAGAGCCTCGCCAGCGTCAGCATCTGCCCCGGCCAGCACCACTTCGTCCCGAACGAGAAGGGCGAGCTCGAGCTGCGCCGCTTCGACTACGAGCCCAGCACGCTCGGTCCGATCGTGTACTCGTCCGCGCTGGCGCGGTATCTCAGCCTGAACTTGAAGCTCTCGACGCGGGTCAAGGCGCTCGTGCGCTCGCTTACCGGGAAGAGCGCGACCGAGGGCGAGCCGAGGTTCGTCGGCAACACGTGGGAGAAGGTCACGCCCGAGCGCTTGGCGCAGTCGGACCAGGTGATCGACACCTTCCTGGAGTTGCTGCCGGAGAAGAGCGGGCTGCCAGAGGGCCGCATCCTCTTCGTGCTCGACGGCATGCGACCGGAGCTGTACGACGAAGCGGCGCTCGAGGCCGCGAGCTCGAGCTACTTCGCGACGATGCGCGGGCATTTCATCGCGAAGGCGCGCGCGCGCGGATACGAAGTGGTCGACCTGCAAGAGTTCTTCGTGCGCCGCCACCGCAGCGACGGCTCGCGGTTCGAGTTCCCGACCGACTACCATTGGAATGCGAACGGGCATGGCGTCGTCGCGACCGCGATCCAGAGCTCGATGTTCTTCGGAGGTCTCAAAGGACTATGAACGCCGCTCCGATCGATCCTTCCGAGTTCACGCGCACACAGCGCGAGGCCTGGGGCGCGGTCGCGTCAGGGTGGCGCAAGTGGTGGCCGACGTTCGAAGCCGGCGCGCAGAGCCTGAACAAGCGCATGGTGGAGCTGGCGAACGTCCACGCGGGCGACAGCGTGCTCGACGTCGCGACCGGGATCGGCGAGCCCGCGATCACCGCCGCGCGCCGCGTCGGAGAGAAGGGACGCGTGCTCGGCGTCGACCTCGCGCCGCAAATGCTGGCGCTCGCGCGCGAGCGCGCGGTCGAAGAGGGCCTGTCGAACGTCGTGTTCCGCGAGGCGGACGCGCAGGCGCTCGACTTCGACGCGCGGCTGTTCGACGCGGCGCTGTGCCGCTGGGGCGTGATGCTGTTTCTCGATCCGCTGGCGGCGGTCGAGTCGGTGCACCGAACGCTCCGCTCAGGCGGGCGCTTCGTGTCCGCCGTGTGGGGCACCCCGGACGAGGTGCCGTTCATCGCGATCCCGATGCAGGTCGTGCGTCGCGAGCTCGGCGTGCCGGCGCCGGAGCCCGACGCTCCGTCGCCCACGCGCCTGGGACGTCCGGGTGCGCTGGAGGAGCTGTACGAACGCGCCACGTTCACCGGCATCGTCGCCGAGGAACGCACCGTCACGATGAGCTTCGAATCGCCGGCGGAGTACCAAAGCTTCCTTCAAGACGTTTCCGGTTCGATCAGGAAGGAGCTCGCCGTCCGCTCGGCGGAAGAACGAGAGCGCGTGTGGAAACACGTCGCCAGCGAGGCCGCGCAGCACGCGAAACAGGACGGCCGAGTGCGGTTCGTCAACAAGGTCCGCATCGTGGTCGGCGTGCGCTGACGCGTCCTCGGAGAGAGAGGCCCTGATGTCTTTGCGCAAGAGTGCATTCGTCGTCTGCAGCGGGGCGCTGATCGCGACCGCGATGGCCGGCTGCGGATTGTTCCGAGCGGTGACGACGGTTCCCGAGAAGGTCGCGTCGACGGTCTCCGGTAAGGAGAAGCCGTCGCACGAATCCGATGCGGCCGCGGTCAGCGCGCGGCTGATGCGCTTCGCGGACATCGCCGCGACCAGCGTGCGCCAAGCGGCCGACGACACGTCCGCGCATGCGAGCGATCGCGAGGCGCGCTCGCAAGCGCTCGAATGGAGGATCGACTACTGCGGCAAGTTCTGGAATCTCGCCACCAGCCCGCAACCGTACCAAGGGCTCTTCGACACGATCGTCCTCGTCAGCTCCGCGCGACGCGCGCACGAGCAGCGCGCCGGCGAGACCGCCATGGCGGCCGCGTTCACCGAGCTCGAACGCGCCGCGTGGGAGCTCGCCGGCGACTGCTTGACGGCGGAGCAGGTCGCTTCGGCGCACAAGGTGATCGACGCGTGGCTCGCGGATCGCGCTTCGATCGGCTCCCCTCACATCGCGCAGGTGCCGAAGTTCGACGAGCTGATGAAGAAATCGGAAGGGGGCGCACTGAGCGGCCTGACCGAGCTCTTCACCATCGATCCGCTCGCGGACCTCGAGCCCGCCGTGCGCGAGGTCGAGCAGGCGCGCCAGCTCAGCGAGCGCGCGATGTACTACCTCCAGCGCATGCCGGAGCTGCTCGCGGCGCGCGTCGAGCTCTTGACGCAGAACGTGCTGCGCGAGCCGGAGCTCGCGACGAGCGTCGAGAGCTTCGAGCGCGTGTCGCGCGCGGCCGACACCCTCGCGACGACGACACAGCAGCTGCCGGCACGCATCTCCACCGAGCTCGCAGCGAGCCGCGAGCCCGTGAACGAGATCCTGGGCA
>CAZQHA010000555.1:0-3189 GCA_964592795.1 uncultured Planctomycetaceae bacterium
ACGGAAGCCCAAGATCGAGACACACCGCGCGTCTCCTCCGTCGATTTGCGCGACGCGTGGCCCGTGCTCGATCCCTCGGACCGCGTCGAGGGATTCCGGTTCCTGACGTCGAGCGAGGCGGAGGAGTTCTTCCTCGAGCTGTCCGCGCTCGATCGCGCGCACGTCGTCCTGGGCCTGCCGACGCTCGAGCAGCGCTGGTGGATGCGCGCGCTCGCTCCCGACGACGTCGCCGACTTGATCCAGGCCGCGCCGATCGAGGATCGCGCGAAGCTGCTCGCGCTGCTCGACGAGGCGGCGCGCAAGGAGATCAACGCGCTGCTCGCGTACTCCGAGGACGAGGCCGGCGGGCTGATGAACCCGCGCTACGCGCGGCTGCGGCCCGACATGCGCGTCGACGAGGCGATCAGCTACCTGCGGCGCCAGACGCGCGAGCGCGTCGAGAGCATCTATTACGCGTACGTCCTCGGCGAGGGCATGCACCTGCTCGGCGTCGTGTCGTTCCGCCAATTGATGATGGCGCGCGGCGACGCGCTCGTGCGCGAGGTGATGGAGAAGGAGCTCGTCACCGCGCACGACGAGATGGATCAGGAAGCGCTCGCGCGACTGTTCGCGCAGGCCGACCTGCTCTCGATTCCCGTCGTCGACGCGCAGGGCCGGATGAAGGGCATCGTCACCGCCGACGACATCGTCGACGTCGTGCGCGAGGAGGCCACCGAGGACATCCAGAAGATCGGCGGTACCGCCGCGCTCGAAGCGCCGTACCTGCAGGTCGGCTTCGCGCAGATGATCAAGAAGCGCGCGGGCTGGCTGACCGTGCTGTTCATCGGCGAGATGTTCACGATGAGCGCGATGGCGCGCTACGAGACGCAGATGCACGCGGTCGCGTTCCTCGCGTTCTTCGTCCCGCTGATCCTCTCGGTCGGCGGGAACTCCGGCTCGCAGGCGTCGACGCTCGTCATCCGCGCGATGGTGCTCGGCGAGTTGCGCTTGCGCGACTGGTGGCGCGTCTTCGTGCGCGAGCTTTCGTCCGGGCTGACGCTCGGCACGATCCTGGGCTGCCTGGGCTTCGGCCGGATCTGGCTCTGGCAGCACCTGTTCACGAACAAGGACGACCCGAGCGTCGGGTACTTCGGCGAGCACTACCTGCTCGTCGGGTGCACGGTCGCGATGAGCATCGTCGGCGTCGCGACGTGGGGAACGCTGGCGGGCTCGCTCCTTCCGTTCCTCTTGAAGCGCGCGAACCTCGACCCCGCGGTGGCCTCCGCTCCGCTGGTCGCGACGCTGGTCGATCTGACCGGGATCCTGATCTACTTCACCGCGTCGACGACGATCCTGACCGGCACGCTGCTCTGATAAACTGCGACGGGTTTTCGAGATGCCTCCGTCCACCGAGGTCACGCGTCTCCTGGCGCAATGCCGCGCCGGAGATCGCGAGGTCCTGAGCCGCCTCCTGCCGCTCGTCTACGAGGATCTGCGCGAGCTCGCCGACCGCCAGCTGCGCCGCGAGCGGCAGGATCACACCCTGCAGGCGACGGCGCTCGTTCACGAGGCCTACCTGCGCCTCGTCGACCAGGACGCGCAGAACTACGAGAACCGCGCGCACTTCCTCGCGCTCGCCGCGACCGCGATGCGCCGGATCCTCGTCAACCACGCGATCGCGCGGCGCGCCGAGAAGCGCGGCGGCGGAGCGGAGCGCGTCACGCTGTTCGAGGCCGCGAGCGTTTTCGAGGAGCGCGCCGAGGACTTGGTCGCTCTCGACGAGGCGCTCGATCGTCTGGCCGCCGTCGATCCGCAGAACTCAAGGATCGTCGAGCTGCGCTTCTTCGCGGGTCTGTCGGCCGACGAGACGGCGGAGTGCCTCTCGCTCTCGCTGCGCACGGTCGAGCGCGGGTGGCGCTTCGCGAAGGCCTGGCTGCGCAAGGAGATCGGCGAGCCGGGCATCGCCTGAGCGACCGCGCATGAACGGCTCGCTCCTGGCGCGGATCGAAGAGCTCTTCCATCTCGCCGTGGAGCTCGAGCCGGAGGAGCGCGCCGCGTTCCTCGACCGCGAGTGCGCGGACCCGACGCTGCGCGCCGAGGTCGAGGCGCTGATCGCCGCCGACGCCGGCGCGCCGCGCTTCCTCGCGCCCCCGTCGCCGCAGACGCTCGGTCGGGCGATCGCGCCGCCGCCGGCCGCGCTCGATCCCGGCACGCGCGTCGGCGCGTACACGATCGTGCGCAAGCTCGCCGCGGGCGGAATGGGCACGGTGTACCTCGCCGCGCGCGCGAGCGGCGACTTCGAGCAGACGGTCGCGATCAAGGTGATCACGTCCCACGCCGATCGGTGCGAGGTGCTCGAGCGCTTCAAGGCCGAGCGCCAGACGCTCGCTCGACTCGCGCACCCGAACATCTCGCGCCTGCTCGACGGCGGCGCGACGGCGGACGGCCTGCCGTACCTCGTGATGGAGTACATCGAGGGCACGCCCATCGACGTGTACTGCGACGGGAACGGCCTCTCGATCGACGCGCGGCTCGATCTCTTCCAGACCGTCTGCGCGGCCGTGCACTACGCGCACGCCAACCTCGTCGTCCACCGCGACATCAAGCCGATGAACGTGCTCGTCGACGCGCGCGGCGCGCCGAAGCTGCTCGACTTCGGGATCGCGAAGGTGCTCGACCCGGCGCACGAGGACGCGGAGCGCACGCGGACCGGCGCGCGGATGATGACGCCGGAGTACGCCAGCCCCGAGCAGGTGCGCGGCGACCCCGTGACGACCGCGACCGACGTCTACTCGCTGGGTGTCGTGCTGTACGTGCTGCTCACGGGCCGGCGGCCCTACCGCTTGCGCACGCCTCTGCCGCACGAGGTCGAGCGCGCGATCTGCGACGAGGATCCGGAGAAGCCGAGCACCGTCGTGACGCGCGCGCGCGAGGACGCGGAGGCGACGCCGGATTGGATCGCGAAGCAGCGTGCGACGCTGCCCGCGAAGCTGCGGCGCCGGCTCGCGGGCGATCTCGACACGATCGTGCTGCACGCGCTGCAGAAGGACGTCGCGCGGCGCTACTCGTCGGTCGCGGAGCTCGCCGAGGACATCCGCCGCCATCGCGCCGGCCTGCCGATCCGCGCGCGCCCGGACGCCTGGACGTACCGCGCGGGAAAGTTCGTCGCGCGGCACAAGCTCGGCGTCGCGACGGCCGCGATCGTACTCG
>CAZQHA010000556.1:0-3189 GCA_964592795.1 uncultured Planctomycetaceae bacterium
CTGAGACTTTCGCCTCATCCGACACTGTCCTGAAGGGCGACCGGTGATCCAACCCCCGGTCGCCCGCTTTCGTCGGCACGTTGCGCGGCGCGCGTCCTGCGCTCACAGTACGACCATGAAGCGCGCCGCGCTGACCGTGCTAGCGCCAGCTCGACTTCTTGACGGCGGAGCAGCGCAAAGAAGTCGCGGCGTGCCTCGATCGGTTCTCGGAAAAGAGCTGACGCGTGCCGCGTGAGAACACCCGGCGGACTCGCCGCAAGGCGTATGCAGCCACTTTCCTCGTCGTCCTGTCGATCGCCGGGTGTAGCGCGATGATCGGCATGCCCGGCAAGAGCCACCGAGGACCGCTGCCGGCACTCGACGACGCGACGCGCGTCGTGGCGCTCGAAGAGGAGCGCGACGTGCGCAAGCTGGCGGGGGAGATCGGTGAGCGCAACCTGGCGAACCCCGCGCAACTGGAATCGGCGGCGCGGTACATCGAGAGCGAGCTCGCGTCGTGCGGCCTCGAACCGCGGCGACAGACGTTCATCGCTCCCGGCGGCTCGGTCTCGAACGTGTGCGCGACGATCCCCGGGGATCGCCTGCGACACGAGTCGGTCGTCGTCGGGGCGCACTACGACAGCGTCGTCGGCTCGCCGGGCGCGAACGACAACGCGAGCGGCGTGGCGGCGATGCTCGCGATCGCGCGACGGCTTTCGCGCGTGAAGTCCGCGCGCACGATCCAACTCGTCGCGTTCGTGAACGAGGAGCCGCCGTACTTCCAGACGGATGCGATGGGCAGCCTCGTGTACGCTCGCGCGGCGCGAGCCGCGGGCGAGGACATCGTCGCGATGCTGTCTCGGGAGACGCTCGGCTGTTACTCGGACGCGCCCGGCAGTCAGACGTATCCCGTGCGGCCGCTGGGGCTCGTCTATCCGTCGGCGGGCAACTTCGTCGCGTTCGTCGGGAACGTGCGCTCGCGCTCGGTCGTGCGGAGCGCGGTGCGGACCTTTCGCGACGCCGCCGCGTTCCCGAGCGAGGGTGCGGCGCTGCCCGCGTGGATCGCCGGCATCGGCTGGTCCGATCAATGGGCGTTCTGGGAAGCGGGCTACCCGGCGATCATGGTCACCGACACCGCGCCGTTTCGCTTCCGCGAGTACCACACGGCTCTCGATCGGCCCGACGTCGTCGACTTCGATCGACTGGCGCGAGTGACGACCGGGCTATTGGAAGTGGTGCGCCGGCTCGCGAATCCGTGACGCGCGCGTTGGCGCGCCCGAGAGGATTCGAACCTCTGACCGTCGGATTAGAAATCCGATGCTCTATCCAGCTGAGCTACGGGCGCTTCCAAACCTAGGGTACCGGGCCGCCCGAGAGGGCTCTACCGCGCGGCGTTCTGGATCGCCGGTCCATCTAGGCGTACGGTCGCCGAGAGCATGGGCGACGATCTCCTGGCCCGACGGCTGGACGAGTTGAAGGCGCTGGAGGACTCCCTCCTAGACTTGGCCTCGATGTGCATGCAGGCGTACGGCGGCGCACTGTACTCCATGGACGTTCTCGCAAACGGGGCGAGTAACCGCGCCATTGCGCAGAGCACCTGCTTCCGGTGGACGATCGAGAAGCGAAACATGATCTGCGCCGGGTCACTGCTTCGATTGCAGATCGACACGGCGCTCCGGTTCTACGCGGCGTACATTTCCGCGAATCCTCACGAGTTCGCGCATGAGGTCCTCAAGGGTACGCGCGTGGACAAGCTCAAGGATCGCGACGGGAAGTTGATGAGGGACAGTTACCTCGTCCAACGACTTGCCCAAGCCGAGGGGCTCGAATGGCTCAAACGGGTCTACGACGACACTTCCGGCTACGTCCACCTTTCAAGCAAGCACGTGTTCTGCTCTTTAAGTGACGTGGATACGGAAGCACGGACGATGGAGATGCAGGTGAGTTCATCCCACAGCCACTTGCCCGCATCGATCTATGTCGAGACCGTCGATGCTTTTCTCGCGGCAACCAAGGTGTACATGAAGTACCTCCACGGCTGGTGCGTCACCAAACATAACCCCGAGGATGTCGCACGAGTGCGAGCCGCTCGCGAACCCCGAAGCACCCGACCTCCGAAGAACCCGTAGGCTAGATCAGGCTCGACGAGGGACATAGTGTGTCGGCGAGCATGCAACTCGCCGACAAGGTCCTGGCCATGCGCGAGGAGGCGATCTCCCGGGGCAAACCACCGGTCGCTGACGTTCTCCAGGGAATCACCAAGGACCGGATCGCCGAGGTTCTCCGCGCGCTCGACCTGGAGACGACAGATCAGGTCGATGCCGTGTTCGCCCTGCTCGACAACGAACGCGCCTCCTGGTTCCCAGCTCTCGGCGACAGCGCGAAGTTTTCGGAAGGCGCGTCGATCGCGCACATCGGTTGCCACGTCGGGATCCTCCAGCGGGGCAAGTTCAAGCTCGACCGCGAGGGACGCGATTACTGGATCAAGCCGCTGCGCGAGATCGGCGCAATCGAGCCCGTCTACCTCGACGCCATCGCCAAGAAGTTTGTTCCCGGGCACCCAAAGGCGAAGTCGCCGTACTCGGCGTACCGGCTGGACGTGGGGTTCGTCGAGATCCTGCGCGCGCCGGAGACGAAGTGGAGATCGAAGCTCGCGACGTGGAGCAGCGAGGATGTGAAGCGTGAGCGGCTCCGGTTCCGCGCGGTCGAAGCCGAGGCGACGCGCGAGGCGACGGACACGGCGCACGCGGACCTCATACGCGCGTGCTGCGAAGTCTACGCGGCGAAGTTTCTGCCCGGGTTCGCGGTTCTGTTCGTGGACGACTCGGACGGCGATCGAGTTTCCGAGGGCGAGCGCGAAGCGATGTACGGTTCGGGGCTCGACCTCTCGCTTGGCGACGCGATGCCCGACGTGATCCTATGGAACCGGAAGACAGATGCCGTTTGGATCATCGAGGCCGTGACGAGTGACGGCGAAGTCGATCAACATAAGGTCGATCGCGTCCTCGCATGGGCTAAGTGTCACGGTAAGACGAGCGTAGGCTTTACGACCGCGTACCCGACGTGGAAGGTCGCGGCCCAACGGCAAGGACGGCACAAGAACATCGCGCCCGGGACCTGCATCTGGATCCGCGAGGACGCGGCAAAGCAGTTTCGCGCGGAGTCGTTCGAGGTCTAAGCGAGCGCGTCACCGACGATCGCGTCAACCCC
>CAZQHA010000557.1:0-3184 GCA_964592795.1 uncultured Planctomycetaceae bacterium
CTACAATGGCATTGTAGAGGTCAGGGGTTCGACCCCCCTATCCTCCACCACCCGCACGACCGCTCGCGCAGGACGCGCTCCCGCGCGGGCGGTTTTTCATCGGCGATGACCGACCTCGCACATCCCGATCGGCTCGCCAAGATCGACTCCCTGCGCGCGCAGGGCATCGATCCGTACCCGGCGCGCGGCGTCGAGGCGCGTCCGATCGCGGGGATCCTCGAGGGACTCGGCACCGCGGCGTCGCCGGGTCCGCTGACGGGCGAGCGCGCGACGATCGCCGGACGCATGCTCGCGCTGCGCGACTTCGGCAAGCTGATCTTCGCGCCGGTCGTCGACCGCACGGGCCGGATCCAAGTCGGCTTCCAGCGCGACCAGCTCGCAGAGTGGTGGCCGACGCGCAAGCTGCTCGACGGCGGCGATCTCGTCGGCATCCGCGGATCGCTGGGACACACGCAGAAGGGCGAGCCGACGCTCTGGGCCGAGGAGGTGACGCTGCTCGCGAAGGCGGTCGCGCCGCCGCCCGAGAAATGGCACGGCCTCTCCGACAAGGAGCTGCGCTACCGGCGCCGCTACGTCGATCTGTGGGCGTCGGAAGGCGTGCTCGACGTGTTCCGAAAGCGCAGCCAAGTGCTGTCGATCCTGCGCCGATTCCTCGAGAGCGAGGGCTACCTCGAGGTCGAGACGCCGACGCTCCATCCGATCGCCGGCGGCGCCGCCGCGCGGCCGTTCATCACGCACCACAACGCGCTCGACGCCGACTTCTTCCTGCGCATCGCGCCGGAGCTCTACCTCAAGCGATTGATCGTCGGCGGCATGGAGCGCGTGTTCGAGGTCAGCCGCAACTTCCGCAACGAAGGATTGTCCGTGCGGCACAACCCCGAGTTCACGATGCTCGAGCTGTACGAGGCGCAAGCCGACTACCGCCGCATGATGGAGCTCACCGAGCGCATGTTCGAGCTCGCCGCGCGCGGCGTGAACGCGAACACGACGCGTGTCACGTTCCGCGGCAAGGACTACGACCTCGCCGCGCCGTACCCGCGCCGTCCGTACGCGGAGCTCTTCCGCGAGAAGAACGGCTGCGCGTTCGACGATCGCGCGGCGGTGAAGAAGCGCGCGAAGGAGCTCGAGATCCCGGACCCCGGCGATCCGTGGAAATGGATGAACGACGTCTTCGAAGCGACCGTCGAAGACGAGCTGCAAGGTCCGGTGTTCGTCGTCGACTACCCGGTGCAAATCTCCCCGCTCGCGAAGCAGAAGCCCGGCGACCCGCGCCTCGCGGAGCGATTCGAGGTCTTCGTGGCCGGCATGGAGCTCGGCAACGCATTCAGCGAGCTCAACGATCCGGCCGAGCAGGCGCGGCGCTTCGAGGAGCAGGTCGCGTCGAAGGATCCCGAAGCGCCGGGTGAAGTCGACTGGGACTACGTGCAGGCGCTCGAGTACGGCATGCCGCCCGCCGGGGGCCTCGGCATCGGGATCGACCGGCTCGTGATGGTGCTCACGGGACAGGAATCGATCCGCGACGTCTTGCTCTTCCCCGCGATGAAGAAGCTCCCGCACGGAACGCCCGAGACGCAGGACGGCTGACGTGTACCGCGTCTTCCTGTCGTGGCGGTACATGCGCGCGCGGCGCACGAACGTCATCGGCATCCTCGGGATCATGGTCGGCGTCGGCGCGCTGATCCTGATCCTCTCGATCATGTCGGGGTTCCTCGACCAGACGCGCAAGATCGTCCGCGGCGCGCTGTCCGACATCATCATCACGCCGTACAGCGTGCCGCGTCCGGACGGTCTGCGCGTTCCGAGCGACCCCGACGCGTTGCTCGCGGCGGTGCGCGCCGATCCGCGCGTCGCGGCGGCGACGCCGCAGCGCGCGTGGACCGGCCTCCTGACGTCGACCGAGACGCGACTCGACGCCGAGCTCACGAACATGCGCATGGCCGACCTCGAGCGCGGGAGGCTCGCGCTCGTGCAGCTGCTCGGAATCGACGTCGAGAGCGAGTACGCGACGAGCGAGCTGAAGGCCGCGATGCAGTCCGAGTCGCTGACCGGCGCGAGCCGCGTCGCGAACATCGACGACCCGTTCGCGCCGCCGCCCGACTACGACCCGCCGGGGAGGCCGCTCGCGAGCATCATCGTCGGCGAGCAACAGGCGACGATGCTCAACCTGACGCGCGGCTCGGTGATCAACATCATGACCGGCGTGCCGAACGCGACCGGCGACGACATCCGGCCGAACAATCGCCGCTACGTCGTCGCAGGGACGTTCCGCACGGGCGAGAACGAGACCGACCTCTCGACCGTGTACCTGCCGCGCGCGGAGCTCGTGTCGCTGCTCGGCACGCCGACGCAGTACGACAAGGTCCTCGTCAAGCTGAAGGACTACGAAAGGGACGGCGAGGCGGTGCGCGACGACCTGCGCGAGGGACTCTACGCGAAGGGGTTGATCCGCGACCGCCACTCGAGCGAAGTGCGCACGTGGGAGGAATTCCGCGGCACGCTGCTCGGCGCGATCGAGAACGAGAAGACGCTCATGTCGATCATGCTCTCGCTCGTCGTCGTGGTCGCCGGCTTCACCGTGTTCGCGATCCTCTCGATGATGGTGACCGAGAAGCGCCGCGACATCGGCATCCTGTCCGCGCTCGGCGCGACGCCGGCGGGCATCCACGTCCTCTTCGTGCTGATCGGCTTCTGGGACGCGCTAATCGGCGCGACGCTCGGCGCGGCCATCGGCACGTGGGCCGCGTTCAAGATCGACGCGATCGAGCGCTGGCTGTCCGACACGTTCAACGTGCAGATCTTCAACCGCGACGTGTACCTCTTCGATCACATCCCGAGCGTCGTAGAGCCGGTCGGCGTCGCGCTGATCGTGCTCGGAGCGTTCGTCTGCACCCTCCTCTTCGCGAGCCTCCCCGCCTGGAAGGCCGGCCGGCTCCACCCGCTCGATGCGCTCCGCTACGAGTGAACGCATGAGCGCGGCGACCACGTCGAAGCCGACCACGATCCTCGCGGCGCGCGGAATCAAGAAGTCGTTCAAGATCGGCGACCGCGAGCTCGAGATCCTGCACGGCGTGAGCATGGAGCTCGCGCGCGGCGAATTGCTCGGACTGATGGGCGCGTCGGGCGCGGGCAAATCGACCCTGCTCCACATCCTGGGCCTGCTCGATCACCCGACGCAGGGCGAGGT
>CAZQHA010000558.1:0-3174 GCA_964592795.1 uncultured Planctomycetaceae bacterium
AGCGGCTCACGCCCGAGCAGCGCGAGCAACTGCGGCGCGACCTCGATCGCGCGAATCGTGAAATCTACCATCGCAAGCGCCGCGACTGATCCCGCGACCGCCCGCGCGTCGCGCACCCCGGTCGTCCGGCTGGCCCGGTCCGTCCCCGGACGCCCTGCCTGGGCCGACCTGCCGGTCTGGTGGTGTCTGCTGGCGATGCTTCTCATCGCGGCCGGCGGTCCGGCCGCCGCGCGCACGGCGCCGCTAGGCGTCGACGATGCCCGCCACCTCCTCGGGCGCACGAGCTTCGGTGCCGCGCCGCGCGACGTCGCCGAGTTCGCCAGGCTCACGCGCGAACAGGCTGTCGACCGGCTGCTCGCAACGCAACGTTCGACCCCAGTCGCGGCGCCGCCTGCCTGGGTGGACGAGTGGATGCCGCTCTCGCGGCTGCGCGCGATGCCCGAGGGCGAGCGGCAGGCGGTGCAGCGCGAGGCGGTGGCGCGCGGGCAGGATCTCAAGGCCTGGTGGATCGGCGAGATGATCGCCACGCCGGCGCCGTTCGGCGAGCGCATGACGCTCTTCTGGCACAACCACTTCGTGTCCAGCCTGCGCAAGGTACGTGCCCCGCAGCTCATGTACCAGCAGCTCCAGCTGCTGCGCCGGCATGCGCTGGGCAACTTCGGCGATCTGCTGCACGGCATCGTGCGCGACCCCGCGATGCTCGTCTATCTCGACAACGCGTCCAACCGCAAGGCGGCCCCGAACGAGAACTTCGCGCGCGAGCTGATGGAGCTCTTCAGCCTGGGCGAAGGCAACTACACCGAGCAGGACGTCAAGGAAGCCGCGCGCGCGCTCACCGGCCGGCAGGAGCGCAAGGGCGCCTACTTCTTCGACAAGAAGTCGCACGACGGCGGCGAGAAGACGATCCTCGGCGAGCGCGGCAAGTTCGACGGCGACGATCTCGTCGACATCCTCCTGAAGCAGCCGGCGTGCGCGCGCTGGGTCGCGATGCGCGTCATCGCGCACTTCGAAGGCATCGAGCCGTCGAAGGAGCGCGTCGATCGCTACGCCGCGATCCTGCGCCAGAGCGACTACGAGATGAAGCCGCTGCTCGCGGCGCTCTTCCGCGATCCGGAGTTCTACCGCGACGAAGTCGTCGGGAGCCGCGTCCAAGGTCCCGTCGAATACATGGTGGGACTGTCGCACCGACTCTCGTTCCGCGTCCCGCCGGTCGTGATGGGCATCAGCACGACGCTGCTCGGCCAGCGTCTCTTCGCTCCGCCGAGCGTGAAGGGCTGGGAGGAAGGCGAAGCGTGGATCACGACCGCGACGCTGATGCAGCGCGGCAACCTGGCGGGGCTCGTGCTCGGCGTCGTCACCGTCGACGCGGTGTTCTCTCAGAAGGACCTCGACGACGCGGCCGCGTCGGGCAATGCCGGCACGACGATGAGCGGCGGCGACACCATGTCCGGCGAAATGAACGGCGGCGGCTCGGCGGCGCCCGCGGCCGAAGGCGACGCCGGCACGCCCGAGAAGATGGCCGACAAGCTGCGCAAGGCCGCCGGCCAGGCCGGCTCACGCGCCGGCGCGGGTGCGTACCGCGCGCTCAAGCGCCTCGAGCTCAGCGGCTGGGGGCCTACGATCAACTTCACTTCGCGCATGCAGCGCGCGGGGGCGACGACCGACGCGCAGATCGTCGCGCGGATGCTCGACGAACTGCTCGCGATCCAGGCGCCGGCCGACACGCACGAGAGCCTGACGGAATACTTGGCGCGCGAGCGCGCGCTGCTCGACGTGCGCGACGGCCACTTGTTCGACGCGGGCGCCGGCGGCGAGAAGCTCTTGCGCCGGCTCGCGCACTTGATCCTGAGCCTGCCCGAGGCGCAGCTGGGGTGAGCCCGATGAGTTGTTCGCATCATTTCGATCGGCGACAAGTGCTCAAGGCGGGCCTCACGGCGCTCGGCGGCGTCGCGCTGCTGCGCGGCGAGGCGCGCGCCGGTTTGAAGGTGTGGATGCCCGGCGCCAGCGAGTTCGTCGGCAAGGCGCCGCGCACGCTCGTGCTCGTGCAGCTCACCGGCGGCAACGACGGGTGCAGCCTGCTCGTGCCGTACGCGGACGACGCTTACGGGCGCGCGCGCAACTCGACGCGCATCGACGCGAAGGACGTCCACAAGCTCGACGACTACTGCGGCCTGCACCCCGCGCTCGGCGGTTTGCGCGGACTGTACGACCGCGGCGAGCTCGCGATCGTGCAAGGCGCCGGGTATCCGCAGCCGATCCGCTCGCACTTCAAGGCGATGGACGTGTGGCACACCGGCAGCCTGCGCGGACGCGGTTCCGGCGACGGCTGGATCGGCAAGATGTGCGCGGCCGCGTGGCCGAAGGACCACACGGCCGAGCTCGTCGTGCACGTCGGCGGCACGGCGCCGTACTCCGTCCACTCGACGACGCATCCGGCGGTCTCGTTCGAGGCGCCGGCGAGCTACAAGTGGGTCGCGACGCGCGAGGACGATCTCGAGGCATACGAGAAGGCCGGCGGCGCGCGTGGAGCCGCGAAGAGCGGCGCCGACGCGAAGTCCGGCGGCACCGTGCTCGATCGGCTGCGCGGCGTGCTCACCGACGCGGTCGCGTCGTCGATGCGCGTCCGTCGCGCGGTCGCCGACTACACGCCGCGCAAGGAGTACCCCGACCTCGACTTCTCGCGCAACCTGCGCGTCGCGGCGGCGCTCATCCAGGCCCAGGTCGGGTCACGCGTGATCTCGCTCGAGATCGACGGCTTCGACACGCACGACAATCAGCGCGCGCGCCACGACCAGCTGATGCGACAGCTCGACGCCGGGCTCACCGCGTTCTTCGACGACATGCGCGGCACGAGCGCGGGCGACGAGACGATCGTCGTCGTGTTCTCGGAGTTCGGACGCCGGCTCAAGGAGAACGGCTCGCGCGGCACCGACCACGGCGTCGCGGCTCCGATGCTCGTCCTGGGGACGCAAGTGCAGGGAGGCCTCGCCGGTCGCTACCCGTCGCTGTCGGAGCTCGACGACGGCGACCTCGTGCACACGACCGACTTCCGCTCGGTGTACGGCACGGTGATCGAGAAGTGGTTCGGCGCGGACCACGAGCGCGTGCTCGGCGCGGAGTACCCGCTGCTGCCGCTGATCAAGGCGTAAGACCGGAAGGGCGGTGCGGAGTCGC
>CAZQHA010000559.1:0-3173 GCA_964592795.1 uncultured Planctomycetaceae bacterium
GAGGTAGACCACCGTCTTCGCGGCGCGCTTCGAGATGATCGGGTTCGAGAGCGTCGGACCGCCCGCGACCGCGAACGTGACGGACGTCCCGCTCTGCGCGGAAGCCTCGACGTCGATCGCGAGCGCGACCGTCTGCGTGCCGACGACGCGCGGCACGACGTACAGCTTGATGCCGACCTCTTCGTAGTTCAGCGTCGCGCCGAACTTGCCGTCCGCGGTGATGCCGGAGATCGCGTAGGTCGGGATCTTCAGCGTGTTGACGATCTCCGCCTTGCCGCCTTCGCGCACGGCGATCTTGGGGCGCGAGATGATCGAGACGTTCTCGAAGCCCGCCAGGGCCTCGAGCACGGCATTGAAGCGCAGCCCGTCCTGCACGGCGCCGACCTGCAGGAACGAGTTCGGGCTGATGCCCTGACCGTTCGGCAACGAGTAGTTGAAGCTGTCGACGAGCGTGTGATCGGGGAAGCCGAAGATCGGCGTGCCGAGGTCGACCGGCCGCACGCCCCAGTCGATGCCCTCGGTCAACGTGACCTCGACGATCTTCGACTCGATCTCGATCTGCGGAACGCCGGCCGCGAAGATGTTGATGAACGACTCGACTTCCCGCAGCAGATCCTCGCCGGTGACGACGATCAGCCAGTCGGCGACGTTGAGCGCGCGGCCGTCGTCGATCACGACCGCCCGCAGATCGCTCATCGTCTCCTGGTCCCACTTCTCGATCATCTGCACGCGCACTTGATCGGGACGCTGCGGTCCCGACTCCCACAGCGGGACGTTGCCGTACGTCTTGATCAGGTTCTCGAGCCGCGCGCCCGTCCCGACGCGCAGCGGGTACGGCTTCATGATCAACCCCGATTCGGGGTAGACCTGGATGCGCTTGCCGAAGGCGAGATAGGGGTTGTCCTTGAACGCCTGCGCCATGTCGACCGGCACCAGCGCCGTCGGCGGCGTCGACGCCGCGGCGGGAGGCGTCGTCGCGGCGGCGTCGGGCGGCGGAGCGTTCGGCGGCGAGGCGTCGGGTTGCGCGGCACCCGGCTGCGCCGGCGCGGTCGGCTTCGACTCGAGGCTCTCGACCGCGGACTCCGCGCGTTCGAAGGGGTCGTCGTCCATCGCCGGGTCGACCTTGGGCGAGGGCTCGGACGCCGCGACGGGCTCGACCGGCTTGATGTCCGCTTGCTTCATCAGCTCGCGGATCTCCTCGAGCCCGGCGTCGCGCTTCTCCGCAGGCTTCGTTTCCGGCGACTCCGAGCGACACGCACCGAGCGCGGCGGCGACGGACAAGAGGAGCGCGATCCGCGGGCACGCGACCGTGGATCGTCGCTGGCGCTCTGGCGCTCGGTTCAACGCGCAGTCGGGCACGGGGGGGCCAAAAGACCGCGACGCGCGACGCGCGGCGAGGTCGCTCGAGCTTCTACCCTACAGTTGTTCCCGCACCAAGTCGCTGACGTCGGCGATCGTCCGGCCATCTTGATGGCGAATCTGCTTCCACACGCTGCAGTAGCCGCCGGCCTGGCGAATCTTCTCGCACGCCTTGCGCACGCGGTCGACGGCGGCCTGGCGCAGCTGGATGCCTTCGGACGAATTCGCGTCGATCTTCTCGTCGCGGATCTTCTTCATCTCGGGCGTCGCTTTGAGCAACGCCTCGTAGTCGACGCGCACGGGCTTGCTGAGCATGCGCGGATCGTCGAGCCCGCAGATGTTGTCCGCTCGATCGACGATCCAGGGACTGCTCGCCTCGCTCGCGCATTCGAGGGTCGTGCCCGGCGCGACGTGCGCCATGGCCACCGGCGCGAGCAAGATCGCGCACGAAGTGAGCAGCCAGCGGATCCGGTTCTTCATGTTCGCCCCTGACTTCGATTCGGATGGGATCGATGTCCGCACCCGTGGATCCGCACAGGGCCTGACGTCCGCGTTCACGGCGTCCCTCTCCCCCCGCCGGACCCGACGGGTCCGTCACCGATATATCAGATGGTCCAGTGGAGCGGGCGAGCGTTTCTTGGGATTTACCCGCGTCTCGACCGCCGCGCACCCCGCGGGCGCGACCGACTATTGTCGGCAGACGCGGCCGGAAACTGCACGGGCCCGCGCGATTGCGCGGGCCCGGCGTCTCACCGGCGGGGAATCCCCGCAGGCGTCTGGGGTCAGGTGGCGTTGGCCTGCAGCGCCTGCTTGTGGGAGAGCTTGATCTTGCCCCGGTCATCCACGTTGATAATGACGACCTCGAGCTGGTCGCCGACGTTGACGACGTCGGTGACGCGGTCGACGTAGCCCTCGGCGAGCTCCGAGATGTGCACGAGGCCTTCGACGCCCGGGAGGATCTCCACGAACGCGCCGAAGTCGCGCACGCTCTTCACGGTGCCGGTGTAGCGCGAGCCGATCTTCGGCGTCTCGCACATCGCCTGGATGGCTTGCGCGCATTCGCGCACGAGCTTCGAGTCCGTGCCGAAGACGCGCACGTTGCCCGCGTCGTCGATCACCGAGATCTTGACCTTGTACTGCTCCTGCAGCGCCTTGATCGTCTTGCCGGCCGGGCCGATCAGGAAGCCGATCTTGTCGCCCGGGATCTGCAGCGACTCCATGCGCGGCGCGAACTCGGAGATGTCCGCCTTCGGGCGCGGCACGGCTTCGAGCATCTTCCGCAGGATGAACTTGCGGCCCGCGAGCGCCTGGTCGAGAGCGCGCTGGAGCGTCTCGCGCTTGACGCTCTTGACCTTGATGTCCATCTGCAACGCCGTGATCCCGACGCCCGAGCCGGCGACCTTGAAGTCCATGTCGCCGTGGTGGTCCTCCGAGCCCAGGATGTCCGACAGGATCACGGTCCGGTCGCCGTCGGTGACGAGCCCCATCGCGATGCCCGCGACCGGCTGCGTCAGCGGAACGCCGGCGACCATCATCGCGAGGCATCCGCCGCACACGCTCGCCATCGACGAGCTGCCGTTCGACTCCATGATGTCGGAGACGATGCGGACCGTGTACGGGAAGCGCTCCTTCGACGGCAGGACGGCGTAGAGCGCGCGCTCGGCGAGCATCCCGTGCCCGATCTCGCGGCGGCCGGGACCGGCGATGCGCCGCGTCTCGCCCACGCTGTAGGGCGGGAAGTTGTAGTGCAGGTAGAAGTGCTTTTTGTACTCGTCGTCGATGCCGTCGATGATCTGCTCGTCGTCCGGCGTGCC
>CAZQHA010000560.1:0-3167 GCA_964592795.1 uncultured Planctomycetaceae bacterium
CGCAGCTCCTCGATCGCGATCGAGCGCAGCGCGTCGGTCGAATCGCGGGGGGCGAGTCGAACGCCGTGGAGCGCGAGCTCCGACCACGACGGCGACTCCACGCGCGCGATCGAGAGCTGGAAGCCGCCGCCCGCGGCGAGCTTCTCGAGGACGACACCGACGATCTTGGGTCGCGCGAGCGACGCGGCGGCGAAGAGGACGAGCCCGACGCCGGCGAGCCACGCGAGCGCGCGCCACGCCGTCCTGCGCTTCGTACGAATCGCCATCGCGCGCAGAGACTACGCGCTCGAACACGGCGCGTTCCAGGCGGCGACCTGGGGTTATTCGCCGCGGTAGTACTCGACGAGCCCGGCCGTCACGCTCTTCCAGTCGTACCGCGAGAGGACGAGCGCGCGGCCGGCGTCGGCGATCGCTCGACGCCGCTCGGGCGATCTCGCGAGCGAAGCGATCGCGTTCGCCATCGCGGGCGGGTCGTCCGCGAGCAGGATGTCGCGCCCGTCGGACACCGCGATGCCCTCGGCGCCGACGCGCGTCGACACGACCGGGACGGCCATCGACTGCGCCTCGAGGATCTTGAGCCGCGTGCCGCCGCCGACGCGCAGCGGCACGACGAACACGTCCGCGGACGCAGTGTACGGACGCACGTCGTCGACGCGGCCGGTGAACTCGATCCGGCCGGGGCGGGCGAGCGCGGCGAGCTTCGGCGGCGGGTTCTTGCCGACGACCGTGAGCTGGAAGCTCGGCAGCACCTTCTCGAGCTCGGGCACGACCGACGTGATGAACCAGCGGATGCCGTCCTCGTTCGGGAAGTAGTCCATTCCGCCGGTGAAGACGAGGCGGCAGGCGCCGTCCTTCCCCGCGTTCTCCCGGCGATCCGTCGCGCGCGGCGCGAACCGCTCCGTGTCGACGCCGTTCGGCACGACCATCACGTGGTCGACGCCGTGCGTCCGAAGGTGCGCGCGCTCGATGTCCGAGCAGGCCAGCACGCGGTCGACCTTGCGCATGATCTCCGGCTCGTAGCGGTGCATCTTGCTCCACTGCACCCAGCAGTACGCGCGCCGCACCGGGTTCGACGCCGTGTCGACGAGGCGCTCGTACGTCAAGGCGAGCACGTTGTGCGTGTCGAAGACCTTCTTCACGCGCCCCGCGAGCGCGCCGAGGTGATCGACGTACTGCACGGCGTCGATGTGGTTGAAGTGCGCGTAGCGCACGCCGCCGGTCTCGATCTGCGCGCGCACCTCGTCGAGCATCGCGCGCGAGAAGTTCTTGCGCAGCGGGTACGGCTCGCGCGTCACGAGCGCCAGCGCCGCGTAGAGCGGCGCTTTCCATCGGCGGCGCGGGTTCGGGAAAAGACGCACGTCGACGCCCAGCTCCCGCACCGGCTCGACGTCCTGCTTCGACGGCGGCTCGAGACCGATCAGCGTCACCGAAAGCTCGCGCGCGAGCTCCTTCAGCACGTGGAACGTGCGCAATTGGCCGCCGTCGTCGAGCGGGTAGGGGAACTTCTCGGTGACGAAGAGGAGGCGCGCCTTGTCGGAGCTCATCTGGAGCTCGCGGGCGACTGGGGACGCAGCGCCGAGAACTTCATGCACATCAGGCAGTTGCGCGGCAGGATGCGGTTGAGCGCGATCATGTCGGCCGTGCGACACATCCACCGGACTCCGTTCGTGAGCGGGATCATGCCGGGCACGAAGCCGAGCACCTCGCGCACGATCGTCAGGTAGCCCGAGTCGAGCATCGGCTCGAGGAATCCCTCGGGCCGGATGCGCACGCGCTCGAAGCCCCGCGTCAGCGGCTCGATGTCCTGCACGGAGAACGTGTGCACGTCGATGTGATCGGACTGCCACGGCGAGCGCGGCTTGCCGGTCACGCGCTTGTAGAGCCGCCCCGCGGCGACCAGGGGGAACTTCAGCACGTCGATGATACGGTTCCCGAGCGTCGACGGATCGCCGATGAACACGCACGGCGCGCCCGGCTTCAGGATGCGGCGGACTTCCGGCATGAACGCGACCGGATCCGGCAGGTGGTGGAGCACCGCGCAGCCGACGACGAGATCGACCGAGCCGTCGTCGAACGGCAGCCGCACCATGTCGGTCTCGATCGTCTCGATCCGGCACCCGGCGGCCTTCGCGCTCGCCGACGCCTGCTCGAGCATCTTCGGGCTGATGTCCGCGGCGACGACGCGCCCGAAGCGAGCGGAGCGAGCGAGTTTAATCGCGACGTGACCGGTGCCGGCTCCCACGTCGACGACCGTTCCGCCGCGCGGCAGCGGCTCGCCGAGCACGTCCTCGAGCTCGAGGAGCATGCGCGCCGTCGCCTCGTCGCCATGGTCGATGCCCATGCGCTGGTCGTAGAGCTCCGCCTCCACTTCGTCGTGGAAGCGGCGGTTCTGCTCGTGGACGAGCGCGACGTCGACGTGCGACTTCATTCGGCTGGCGGCGCGCGCGGTCGCGGCGCGGCTACAGCTTCACGTACTCGTAGTCGACCGGCAAATCATTGATGCCCTTCGGCGGCGACGCGATCCAGCTCGCCATCTTCCCGACTTCGTAGCAGGGCTTCATCAAGGACTTGACGAACGCGCGCTCCTCGGGGGTCGGGAGCCATCTCTCGACGTTGCGATTCCACGTCGCCTCGTCGATCCCGTTGCCGTCGATGTCGAAGCGCGCCGCGGCGAACTCGCCGATCTTGCGGTTGAAGCGGCGGTGGGGGAGGCGGAAGCGGAAGTCGATCCCGTTCTTCTCGCAGACGCGGTTCCAGTACTCGATGCCCTTGAGGTTGTCCTTGACGTACTCGTCGCGCAGCACCTCGTTCATCGCGTTGCGCAGCGGGACGGTCTCGTCGACGAGCTTGCCCTCGACGATGCGTTGCGTCGTGTAGGTCTGATCGAGAGCCTTGTGCTCCTCGTAGCGGTCCTCGTACGCGCGGCCCTTGAGCCCCGCGCTGAAGAAGTTCGCCGAGTTGCTCGACACCTCGGCGCCGTACAGGTCGGTGCTCGAGCTCGACCAGAAGTTGATCCACTTCTGGATCATCTCGAGCGGGATCGCGCCGTACTCCCTCACGTCCTTGCCGGGGTGCGCCTTCATCACGTTGCACGTGCGCTCGATGACGCGCGCGACGCCCGTCTGCCCGACGAACATGTGATGCGCCTCTTCGGTCAGCATGAAACG
>CAZQHA010000561.1:0-3146 GCA_964592795.1 uncultured Planctomycetaceae bacterium
CGGGTAGGTGCCCTCCATCTCGAGCGGGTTCTGCGTGGCGACGACGAAGAACGCGCTCGGCAACGGGTGCGTGGTGCCGTCGATGGTGACCGGCCGCTCCTCCATCGCCTCGAGCAGCGCGGCCTGCGTCTTCGGCGGCGTGCGGTTGATCTCGTCCGCGAGCACGACGTTCGCGAACAGCGGGCCGGGCGAGAAGCGAAACGTGCGCGCGTTCGTCACCGGGTCCATGTGGAGCAGGTCCGTCCCGGTGATGTCGCTCGGCATCAGGTCGGGCGTGAACTGGATGCGGCTGAACGACAGCGCGAGCGTCCGCGCGAGACTCGAGATCATCAGGGTCTTCGCGAGCCCCGGAACGCCGACGAGCAAGCAGTGGCCGCGCGTCAGGATCGACAACAGCAGCTGGTCGATCACTTCGTCCTGCCCCACGATCACGCGGCGCAGCTCGCCCTTCATCTTCGAGTGGACCGCGCGCAGGCGCTCCAGGGAGGCTTCAGACATGGCGTTCCTTCGTTCGTCGAGCGCCGCGGGCCGATGCCGATCGGCACGGGGTTCGGTGACCTGGGTAGTTGAGAGTGGGGAGAACACCACAGGAGTCGGCCGGGACCCGCCCCGCGGTGGAGTTTCCACCTTAAGAATATGCCGTGCGGCTGGCCCGGATGCGGACCGCGCGAGCTTTCTCGAGCATTCCCAGGCCGGCTACGCGGTCCAAATACGCCGGTCGCGGGGCCTTCGCCAGGGGGAGAACAGAAGAAAGACAGTTTCCGCGCGGGAGTGCAGCGGGTCGACTACTCGGCGCGGAGGACCGTGAGCGATCGCGGGTTCACGACGAACACGCGGTCGCCGCGCGCGAACACGGACCCGCCGGACGGGCCGTGCTCCGACTCGAGCGGGACGCGCTGCAGGACGTAGAGGCCGCGCTCGCGGTCGACGAGGTACAGCGCCCGCGTGCTCGCGAACAGGACGCGCGACGGCGAAGCGAGGCCCGCGCCGGTGAAGACCTCGTCGCGGCCGAGGGGGACGGCGTCGTCCCGCCGGCCGCTGTGCGTGTCGAGGCGCGAGAGCGTGCGCCGATCGCCGGCGCGCGCGAGCGCGAGGATCTCGCTCGCGCCCGCGCCCACGAGCTCGATCATCTCGCCGATCGGCGTCGGAGGACCTTCGAAGACGCCGCGGCCGTCGAGGTCGGCGCCGTTCCTCAGTCGGTACAGGAACCGCGAGTCCGACGGCGCCCAGTGCCAGACCGACGTCGTCGACGCGACCGGCGGAGACGCGGTCGTCCAGCCGCGATCGGAGAACTCCCGGCGCTGGCTGCGCACGCTCCACAGCGGACGTCCGTCGCAGACGTCGAGGAGCGCGGCGACGCCGAGCTCCGTCCCGACGAGCACGCGAGTCCCCGCGACCCCGAGCGGCTGGGCACACCCGACCCGCTGCCGGGCGGCGCGCAGCCGCGCTAGCAGGGACGGATCGGTGTGCGCGTCCGCGCCGGTCGCCAGGAAGCGCTTCCACCGCACGGCGCCGGTCGCGACATCGAGAGCCAGACACCACGCGCGCGTGCGTCCTTCGTCGACCCGGACCTCCGATTCCGTCTCGGAGACCCATTGGCGCGCCTGGACGATCACCTCCGTGCCGGCGATCGCCGGACCCGGCTCGAAGCTCCACAGTCCCGGGCCCAGGCATTGCTCGAGCGGGACCTCGCGTCCGATGGGATCGCGCCATCCCGACTCCGCGTAGCCCCAGTGGAGAGCTGGCGCGCGGCGCGGATCGCCCGGGTCGATGCACAGCAGCGCGTTGCCGGAGCTCTCCTGCGCGCGGCCGGCGACGACGACGACGCGCGCTCCGTCGCTCGCCGGCAGGAGCGGCCAGTCGGCCGCGCGCCGCCCGACGATGGGCTGCCAACGCCAATCGAAGTTCTGGCCGAGCTTCACCAGGTCGAGGCTGCGCACCGAGCCGTCCGGCGAGACGCAGTACACGAGCTCCGCGCTCTGCACGACCGCCGTCCCGTCGGAAAGGAACGCGATGCCCGGCCGCGAAGGATCGGCGGTGCCGTCCTGCGCGGGTTCCGCGAGCGGAACCGTGAAGAGCTTCGTCAGCGCTCGCGCCGACTCCCACGCGTCGGTCCTGGAGCGAACGACGGGCGCGCTCGTCGCGCGTCGTTTCGCGATCGCGGCGGCGAGGGGCGCGTCGCGGCTCGCGCGACCCGCGCGTTCGAGCGCGAGCGCGTGGGACTGCGCGCGATCGATCCAGCCGCGCGCGACCTCGAGCCGGCCGCTCTCGAACGCGAGATCGAAGAGCCGGAGCGCCGCCGCAGCGGCCGCCTCCGTGCACGGGTGGGCGCGCTCGACGACCGCCAGACGCGCGGCTTCCGAGCCGGCCGCGGCGAGCTCGCGCTCGGCCAGCGGAGCGAACCGTTCGCACCACTGCGCGAGATCGGCGGCGTCGATGCGCGACAAGCGCCGCAGGACGGCGCACTCGATCGACTCGGTTCGTCGCGCGAGCGAGTCGTCGGGATCGGGCCAGGTGTCCGCGAGCGCGGCGTCGATCTCGACGAGCGAGCCCGGGACGCAGTCGCCGGGCGTCGAGATCGCGATCGCGCGCTGCCAGGCGTCGAACGCCTCGGTGCGCGACGCGGCGAGCTCGGGGCTCCGTTCCGCGGCGCCCTGGCGGCGCTCCCACGCGTTGTCGCCCGCGGCCAGCTTCGCGGCGACGTCGCTCGACGTCGGCAAGTACGTGTCGTTCCGGAGCGCGCCCTCGAGATCGCCCGGCGGTTCCTGCGCCAGCGCGATCGCGCAGGACAGGACGAAGGAGGAGACGAGCATGGCGCGCGCGCCGAGCGCGACGATCGACGTCAGTCGGGGATCGCGGTCGCGAGCAGCCGCGCCCGGCGTTGGCGTTCGATGAAGACCGGATCGTTGCGCGCGGCGAGGTGCGCGGCGATCTCGTGGCTCAATGCCATGTCGCGCTGGAAGCGCTCGTTCAGCACGACCTCGGCCTGCTCGAGCCGCGCGCGCTCCGCGAGCGCCGGCCGCAGACCGAGGAACGACACCTGCGCGAAGAGCACGAGCGCGGCGAGCACGGGGAGCCAGTACAGGATGCGCGAGACGAACGAAGGGCGCCCGGAGCTCGAAGCGACGTCGGCAGAGGTGTTCGAC
>CAZQHA010000562.1:0-3146 GCA_964592795.1 uncultured Planctomycetaceae bacterium
CAGGCGCTCGAGCTCGGCCAGGCCGCTCTCGCGCTCGCGCGGTCCGCGCGCCGGCAGCGCGCGCAGCACGAGGTCCTTGAGACGCACCGCGCGCGCGAGCGGCGCGTGCTCTTCCGCCCACCACGCCGATTCCTCGCGCCACAAGGTCAGCGAGTCGCTGCGCGGCCGCGGATAGCGCTGCCAGCGGTTCGAGTCGGCCAAGGCGCGCGCCATCTCGCACAGCTTCTCGAACCACGGCTCGCTCGCCCCGGCGCCGAACGTGAAGCTCTTCCCGCGACCGGCGATCTCGAGCTCGAACGTGCGCTCGCCCGCGCCGCGCCGGCCGCGCACGCCGGGCAGGCGCTCCGCGCCGAACACGCCTTCGCGGCGCATCACGAGGATCGCGTCGCGCGCTTCGGTCTCCGTCACGTAGATCACCTCGCGAGCGTTCGGACGAGCGACGCCCTCGCCCGCCAGGGCTCCCGTCATCAGCACGAGATCGGTCGGCGGCTCGCCGAGCACGCGCACGCGCATCACGAGTTCGCGCGCGTCGGCGTCCTCGACCTCGATGTGCGCGCGCCGGGCGTAGAAGCCTTCGCGCGCGTCGAGCCACCACGACACCCAGCGCGGGCCCTCGCTCGCGAAGTCCTCGCCCGAGACCAGCTTCAGCCTCCGCAGCGCCGGGCCCGAGAGCGCCGTGAAATCGTCGTGGTACTGCTGGCCGGACACGCTGACGACGAGGCGGTCGACGACGGCGCGGTCGAGCCAGCCGGTCGCTTTCGTGCGCTCGCTGCGGAAGCCGACGCCGGCGAGCGCCGCGGCGCACGAGCCGGCGATGAAGGGATTGTTCGAATCGAGTCCGCCGAGCAGCGCTTCGGCGTGCGACTCGTCGAGGATCGGCGCGAGCAAGAGATCCTCGCGCTCGACGAGCGCCAGCAGCGCGTACGCGCTCTCGCGCAGGATCCAGCGCTGTCGGAACGCGCGGCCGAGGAGCTCCGCGTCGATCCGCGGATCGCGGCTCGCCGCCAGGTACGACACCGCGGCGGACGCGACCTTGGCGGTCGGGTCGGTGAGCCGCGTCAGCAGGAGGTCGGCGACCGAGGGGTCGTCGATCGAAGCGACCAGCCCCAGAACCCGCAGTCGCGTCTCGCTCTGCTTCGACGCGAAGAGCGGCGTGAGCGTCGGCAGGAGCTCGGGACCGAGCACGGCGCGCAGCTGCCGCTCGGCGGCGCCGCGCACACCGGCGTGCGGCGATTCGAGCAGCGAGGCGAGGAAGTGCGGCGACACGAGCACGGGATCGAGCTCGACGAGCAGCTCGACGAGCGCCGGTCCCGCCGCGCCGGGTGAACGGCCGCGCACGCGCTCGACGACGATCTCGCGATCGGCCTTCGAGCTCGATCCGAGCAGGACTCGACCGCACGCGAGCACGACCGCGGGCTCCGGACGCGACATCGCCGTGCGCGCGGCGTCGAGCCCGGCGTCGTTCAGCGCGGCGAGCTCGCCCGCGGCTTTGACGATCGACGCATTCGCGAGGTCGTTCACTCGCGCGACTCCGGCCAGGATCGAGAGCGCCGCGGCGCGCTGCGCCGAGTCGATCGACGCGGTCGGCTCGATCGGCGCGGGCGCGGCGACGTCCGCCGCCGACTCCGCAGCCGCCGGAGGCTGTCCACTCGGCGGAGTTGCGCCCGGCGGCGGGTTGCGCGGCCGGATGACCGCGCGTTCGGGCGGCGGCAGGACGAGGCCGCCGGTGCCCTGCCGTCCAGTGGCGCCGAGTCGCGGCAGACGCTCGGGCGGCTTTTGAGCCGTGTCGCGCTGGCACGTGGCGCACCACGCGATCTCGAACCCCTCCTCGTCGCGCTTGCCGTCGCGCGACGAGACGTAGTTGCGCTGGCCGCAAGCGCGGCACACGAGGAACGAGGCGAGCTGTCCCTCGCCGCGCGCCGGATTCTGGGACGGCGGCTGGACCTGCGCGTCGGAGCCGGGCGCCAGGAGCGCGGCGGCGGCGAGGACGGCGAAAGCGAGAGATCGGCGGCGATGCATGGAGCCCGGGCCTAGCCCGCGAGGACCGGGCAGGATACGCAATCGCCGGTTGCGCGAAACAGGCCCGCCCCGCAAGGTGACCGCACGCCATGACCGCGCCCTCCTCGACGAATCCGCCGCGCATCGCCAGCTTGCTCCCCAGCGCCACGGAGATCGTCTGCGCGCTGGGGCTCGAGGACGCGCTCGTCGGCGTCTCCCACGAATGCGACTACCCGGCGAGCGCCGCCCGGCGCCGCGTGTTGACGTCGACGCGCATCGCGCCGTCGGTCTCGAGCGCGGCGATCGACCGCGACGTGCGCCAGCTCCTGCGCGGCGTGCTCGCGGTGTACGACGTCGACGTCGACGCGCTGCGCGAGGCCGCCCCGGACGTGATCGTGACGCAGGACCTGTGCGACGTGTGCGCCGTCTCGCTGCGCGACGTCGAGCGCGCGGTGAGCTCGCTCGCCGGCCCGCGCGCGAAGATCGTCAACCTGCATCCGATGCGCCTCGCGGACATCTACGCGGACATCGCGCGCGTCGCGGCAGCGGTCGGTCGCGAGCCCGAAGGGAGCGAGCTCCTCCTTTCCATGCGGCAGCGTGTCGACGCGGTCGCGGAGCGCAGCCGCGGCATCCGCGCGCGGCCTCACGTCCTCACGATCGAGTGGCTCGATCCGGTGATGGTCGGTGGAACGTGGATGCCGGAGCTCGTGGAGATCGCCGGAGCGTGTCCGCTCGTCGCGAGCGCCGGCGAGCGCGCGCCGACGCTGACGCGCGAGCAGCTCGCGCAACTCGATCCCCAGCCCGACGTCGTCGTCCTCAAGCCGTGCGGCTTCACGATCGAGCGCACGCTCGCCGAGATCGACGTGCTCGACCGACTGTGGGCGTCGCTCGAGTGGCCCGCGATCGAAACCGGCCGCGTCTGGGTCGCCGACGGAAACGCATACTTCAATCGCCCCGGACCGAGGATCGTCGATTCCCTCGAGATCCTGGCGGCGTGCGTGCACCCGCAAGAATTCGACGACCTGGCGCGGCGGCACCGCGGCGCGTTCCGGAACGTCCGTCCGACCGCGCCGCGATAGGAGATTTCATTTCGCGGCCGCGGGAACGCCCGTTCGCGATGCCCCGCCCACGCCTGCGCGGGATAGCAC
>CAZQHA010000563.1:0-3119 GCA_964592795.1 uncultured Planctomycetaceae bacterium
GCTGGCCCGGCCCTGGGAGAGCGAGCGCACGGCGGTCGAGTAGCCGAACATCTTCGAGAGCGGGACGAGCCCCACGATCGTGCGCAGCGGGCCGTCGGACTGGACCTCGCTGACCTCGGCCTTCCGACTGCCGAGGTCGGCGATGATCCCGCTCGCGAACTCGGCCGGGCACTGGATCTCGAAGGACATCAAGGGCTCGAACAGGCCGACCCCGGCGGCGTCGAGCGCCTGCTTGAGCGCCAGGTTCGCCGCCTGGGTGAACGCGACCTCGGAATCGCGCGCCGGATCGGTCGCGCCGCCGACGACGCGGATCCGCGTGTGGATCAAAGGAAAGCCGAATTGGGGCCCGGACTGGGCGTCGAGCGTCAGGGTCTCGGCCACGGCCGGCCGCATGGGCACCGGCACCGGCGCGAGCGGATCGATCGCGACGGACGTCGCCTGCGAGGCGGGATCGGGCTCGACGACGAGCTCGACCGCCCCATGGATCGGCTTGCTCCCGAGCACGCGCTCGACGACTCCGCGCCCCCGGCCGGGGGCCAGCACCGCCTCGCGGTACGCAACGCGCGGCGGACCGACGTTGGGCTTCACGTGGAACTCGTTCACGAGGCGGTGCTGCAGGACCTCGAGGTGGAGCTCCCCCATCCCCGCGATCAGCCACTGGCCGGTGTCGGGGTCCTCGGAGACGCGGAACGTCGGGTCCTCGTGCTCGAGGCGCACGAGAGCGAGGCGCAGCTTGTCGCGCTCCGCGGCTGTCCCCGGCTCGATCACGAGCACCATCACCGGCAGCGGGAACGACGGGTTCTCGAGCACGATCGGCGCGGCCTTGTCGCACAGCGTGTCGCCCGTCGCGGTGACCTTGCAGCCCGTGAGCCCGACGATCTCGCCCGGGCCGGCGCTCTCGAGCGCCGCGCCCGAGTTCGCGTGCATGCGCAGGATCCGCGCGACGCGCTCCGACTTCTGCGCGCGCGGATTCCAGAGTTGCATGCCGGGCGTGATCGTCCCCGAGTACACGCGCGCGAACGTCAGGTCGCCGTACGGCAGGACCTGCAGCTTGAACGCGAGCGCGCACACCGGCGCGTCGGAGCGCGGCGGACGCTCCGCCGGTTGGTGCGTGCGCAGGTCGAGCCCGCGCACGGGCGGAAGGTCGAGCGGCGAGGGCAGGTAATCGACGACCGCGTCGAGCAGCGCGTGGATGCCGAGGTTCTTGAGCGCCACGCCGCACAGCACGGGGACGAGCGTGCCCGCGATCGTGCGCCGCCGCATCGCGTTCCGCAGCGCGGCAGGATCGGGCTCGCGCTCGGCCACGAGCGCTTCGAGAAGCGCTTCGTCGTCCTCGGCGAGCGCGTCGAGGAGCTCGGCGCGCAAGACGCCGATCTCGTCGCGCGCGGCTTCGGGAAGCGGCATCGGCTGCGCTTTCGCGGGCGGGGCGGCGCCGCGCAGATCCCACGTGTCGCCGGACAAGAGGTCGACGATGCCGGTGAGCGCCCCCTCTTCGAACAGCGGGTATTGCACGGGAATCGCCGGCGCGGAGAGACGCCGGCGCACGTCGGCGACGACGCGCAGATAGTTCGCTCCGGCGCGGTCGAGCTTGTTCACGAACACGAGGTACGGAACGCGGTGGCGGCGCATCTGCCGCCACACCGCTTCGGATTGCGCCTGCACGCCCATCACCGCGTCGAGGACGAGCACCGCCCCGTCCAGCACGCGCATGCAGCGCTCCACCTCGACCGTGAAATCGACGTGGCCGGGCGTGTCGATCAGGTTGATCGTGTGATCGCGCCAGGGGATCGTCGTCGCGGCCGCGGTGATCGTGATCCCGCGCTCGCGCTCCTCGGTCATCCAGTCGAGGACCGCGGTGCCCTCGTCGACATTGCCGATCCGATGCTCGACGCCCGAGTCGAAGAGGATGCGCTCGGACACCGTCGTCTTGCCGGCGTCGATGTGAGCCGGGAAGCCGATGTTGCGCAGGCGCGCGAGATCCATTCGCGCATGGTAGCGAGGGTGTCAGGCTCGGCGCGCGAGCGAGGGATTCCGCCGCAGGAACTCGTCCGCCCAGCGGTACTCCGCGAAGAGCTCCGGCGCCGGCTCGCCGAGGAGCGCGAGCGCGGCGTAGAGCGCCTCGACCGAGGCCAGGCCCTGCGCCGGATCTTCGAACACCTTGCTCTTGCGCGGATACGCCGACGCGAGCGGCGGCAGCCGACGGCGCGGCGGATCGCCGTCGACCGTGGCGAGCAATTGATCGACCTTGCGCCACGCGCAATCGACCAGGAAGAGGCCGCGTCCGCGGTCCGCGGGCGAGAGGAGCTCACCCTCGGGATGGAGCAGGATGCGCGCCCCGGCCGCGACGCGCCGGTCGGCGCGGTACGTGACGAACGTCACGCCCGCGAGCCCGTGCAGCGGCGTCAGCGAGCACTTCTTCGCCGACTCGCGCGGGTCGCGCAGGATCAGGACGTCGAGCGGCACGCGCGCGGCACCTTCGAGAATGACGACGCCCCGCTCTCGCGAGGCGAAAGCGGGGCGCGCGAAGACCTGAGGTCTGCCGGAGCCGCAGATCTCAATTCGCGTAGTGGCTGTAGGCCTTGTTGGCCTCGGCCATCTTGTGCACGTTTTCCTTCCATTGCACCGAGGTGCCGGTGCCCTGGTAGGCGTCGGCGAGCTCTTCCGAGAGACGCTTCGCCATCGGCTTGCCCTTCTTCTTGCGCGCGTTGTCGACGAGCCAGCGGATCGCGAGGCTCTGCTGGCGGTGCCGGCGCACTTCGCGCGGCACTTGGTAGTTCGCGCCGCCGACGCGCTTGCTGCGCACCTCGACCATCGGGCGCACGTTCTCGACCGCGCGCGTGAAGATCTCGACTTGGTCCTGCACGTCGGGGAGCTTCTTCTGCGCCAGGTCGAGCGCTTCGTAGAAGATCCCTTGAGCGGTGGTGCGCTTCCCGCTCCACATGATCTTGTTGATGATCTTCGTCGCGAGCATCGATCCGAACTTCGGATCGGGCTTCAGGAGAACGGCAGTCGACTTGTAGTTGCGCGGCATGCGGGGGTCCTACTTCTTCGAGCGCTTCGAGCCGTACTTCGAGCGGCTCTTCGTCCGGCCGTCGACGCCCGACGTGTCGAGCGTTCCG
>CAZQHA010000564.1:0-3117 GCA_964592795.1 uncultured Planctomycetaceae bacterium
TGGGCGGGCTTACGCAGGACGCGACGGCCGCCATCGAAAGGCCCCCCGCCATCCGTAACCACCCGACAGAACGCGTGCGCGAGTGGGGGGAGCGGGGGACGCGCATCGCGGGCTCAGTCTATCGAGGTCCGCGTTCCGATCGATCGCCTGCGTCACCCCGCGAACCGCGATTCGTCGGTAGGAGAGGCCAACTCAAAACTCAGTCATTACGTACTCGTCGGCCTCCGCACCGGAGTGCTAGCATCTTTCCCTTCCGTATTCCTGGAGACCATCCCATGCACCGTCCCGCGAACCACCGTCACTCAGGTTATTTCACAACGCTGGGGGGCCTCCTGACCCTCGGCCTGGCCCTCACGGCCTGTTCGAAGGAAGCCGCTCCGTCGACCCCGCCCGCGGCCGCGAAGGCGACGGCTCCCGCCGCGCAACCGACGGCAGCGACGAAGTCCGAGACGCCGCTCGCAAAACCCGTCCAAGAGGTCGTCGAGCAGACGACGGCGGCGACGAAGTCCGCCGCGGACTCCGCCGTGGACGCCGTGAAAGCCGCCGCGGCGCAGACGCCCGCGGTCGATCCGCACGCCGGACACAACCACGCGCCGGGCGAGGGCCACGACCACGACCACGGCGCGGCCAAGACGACCAACGCGGCGGAGAAGATCGACGCCCTGCTGAAGGGCGAGGAGACCGCCAAGGCCGAGGACGCGGTCGATCCCAATTCGAAGGCGCGGCTCACCTACGAGTTCGGTGCGGACAACAAGAACTTCGGCAAGGCGATGCAGGGCGACGTTCTGAGGCACACGTTCGTCATCAAGAGCGGAGGCGAGGAGGACCTCGTCATCAAGCAGGCCAAGCCGACGTGCGGATGCACGGTCGCGCAGCTGATGGTGGAGCAAGACGACGGGTCGATGGCCACCTACACGTTCGGCGGCGCGATCAAGCCCGGGCGCAAGGTCGAGCTCAACGCGACGCTGCACACGCAGAACAAGCAAGGTCACGCGGCGAGCCGCATCAACATCTTCTCGAACGACCCGCGCGGCCAGACGCAGTTCGGCCTCGAAGCGGACGTCGAGACGTTCTTCCTCGTCAACCCGCCGTCGCTCAACTTCAACCAGATGGCGGCGAAGGACTCGGTCACCGACAAGGTGTCGGTCAGCACGACGAAGGGCCAGCGTCTCAAGCTGACGCCGGTGCTGAACAACCTGCCGCCGGGCCTGAAGGTCGAAGTCAATCCGCTCGACGCGGACGCCGACGGCAACGCGTCGCGCTGGGAGCTCGTCGCGACCGCCGGCCCCGGCCTCGTCGAAGGCCCGCTGGCGTACTCGGTGCCGCTCAAGAGCGACGTCCCGCTGCCGGGCGCCGAAGCGCTGCCGACCGGCGTCATGCCGACGTACGAAGTGCCGGTGACGATCATGGGCCAGGTGCTCGGCACGATCTCGTACAACCCCGCCTTCGTGTCGCTCGGATTGATCCGGCCCGGACAAGTCGTGTCGCGCACGATCCGGGTCACCTGCCACGATCCGGAGTTCAAGCTCACCGAGCCCAAGGTGCTCGTGCAGAGCCGCGACAACGCCGAGTGGGAGTACGCGAAGCACTTCACGAGCGTCGTCCGACCGGTGCCGGATCAGAACGCGGTCGACGTCGAGCTGCAGCTCAACGGCATGCCCGACACGCTCAACGGCTCGTTCAACGGCATGATGGTCGTGCAGCTGGGCTACCCCGAGAAGCCCGAGCTCAAGCTGCCGATCACGGGCGTGTGCCGCGGCGGTTCGGCGAGCGCCGCCGCCCCGGCCGGATCGCCGAAGTAACCGGACGATCGCGCGCGAGCTCACTCGCCCCGCGCCCGCGATGCGGACGCGGGGCGATCTCGTTTCGCCAGGCCGATCGCGAACGCCGCCGCGCTTCCGGTAAGCTCTCGCGCCCCGGCGTCCGGTTACGAACGTGACCGAGCCGCGTATTCGTTGTCGTGAGTCAGTCGCTCGGCGAGATGCTCGTGTCTTCCGGGGTGCTCTCCGAGCCCCAGCTCCGCGAGGCGGTCGCGTTCCAGCGCAACGGCGGGCTGCGCCTCGGCGAGGCGCTCCTGAAGCTCGGCCACGTCGACGAGCCGACGCTCTTCCGCACGATCGCGCGACAGCAGGGCCTGCCCTTCGTCGACCTCGACAAAGGCAAGATCCCCGAGAACGTGCTCTCGCGCGTTCCCGCCGAGGTGGCGCGCGAGCACGGTTTGCTGCCGCTCGTCGAGAAGGGCGGCAAGCTCGTCGTCGCGATCGACGATCCGGTGAAGCGGATCCTGGCCGAGGAGCTGCGCTTCTCGCTCGGCACCGACGTCGCGTGCGCGCTCGCCGCTCCGACGGCGCTGCGACGCGCGATCGAGCGCTACCACGGCGCGTCGAGCGAAGCCGGCGTCGCGCAGGGGATGAAGACGACCGCCGCGGAGGGCGAGACCGACGCGCCGATCATCCGCCTCGTCACGCGGATGTTCCACGAGGCGCTCGAGATGCGCGCGAGCGACATCCACATCGAGCCCGGCCACGGGCGCGTGCGCATCCGCTACCGCGTCGACGGCATGCTGCGCGACGTCGCCGAGCATCCCGAGCACCTGCACTCTCCGCTCGTCGCGCGCCTCAAGATCATGGCCTCGATGGACATCGCGGAGAAACGCAAGCCGCAGGACGGTCGCATCGGCATCAAGATGGAAGGGCGCGACATCGACGTGCGCGCGTCGATCCTGCCCGGCAATCACGGCGAGACGATCGTGATGCGCCTCCTCGATCGATCGAAGTCCTTGATCTCGATGAAGGACATGGGCTTCGAGGACGAGGACTACCGCTGGTTCCGGCGGATCATCAAGAAGCCGAACGGCATCGTGCTCGTCACGGGGCCCACGGGCTCGGGCAAGACGACGACGCTGTACGGCGCGCTGTCCGAGCTCAATCGTCCGGACGTGAAGATCATCACGGCCGAGGATCCCGTCGAGTACCACATCCGCGGCATCAACCAGATCCAGGTCAACCCCAAGATCGGTCTCACCTTCGCGCGCATCCTGAAGGCGATGCTGCGCGCGGCGCCGAACATCATCCTCGTCGGCGAGATCCGCGACCTCGAGACGGCCGAGATCGCGAT
>CAZQHA010000565.1:0-3112 GCA_964592795.1 uncultured Planctomycetaceae bacterium
CACGCGCGCATCGCGGCGTTCGCGCCCGAGGTGATCGTCAGCCTCGTCGGCGCGGTCTCGTGGAACGAGGACCGGCGCTTCCTCGCCGAAGCGGCGCGGCGCGGCGCGCGCGTGCTCGCGATCGGCGACGTCCTCCACGAGAAGAGCGAGGAGCGGCTCGCCGCCGAGCCGTGGCTCGAGGCCGCGATCCACGACTTCTCGAACGCCGACGCCGCGCGCTACCTCTCGCGCGACATGGACGCGGTCGTCGACATGACGGTCCGTCGCGACGACGGCTCGATCGCGCGCATCCAGCGCGGCACGCGACGCGGCGAGTACGCCCTGCCGATCCCGCGGCACGAGCTCTTCCCGCGCCAGGGCTACCACTTCTCGTTCGCGCGCTCGCCCTCGTTCGCGACCGTGCTCACCGACTACGGCTGCCCGTACCCGTGCACGTTCTGCGTGATCGGCACGCTGGGCTTCAAGACCCGGCCGCTCGACGGCGTCCTGGCCGAGATCGACCACCTGCGCGGCCTCGGCATCCGCGAGATCTTCTTCATGGACCAGACGTTCGGCGTCGTGAAGAAGCGCGGCCTCGCGCTGTGCGCCGAGCTCGAGAAGCGCGGCGACCTCTCGTGGACGGCGTTCTGCAGGCCCGACACCGCGGACGACGAGCTCTGCGCGGCGATGAAGCGCGCCGGCTGCCACACGCTGATCCTGGGCGTCGAGAGCGCCGACGACCACCTGCTCGCGGCGTACCGCAAGGGCTACCGCGCGTCGGCCGTGCGCGAGGGCTTCGCGCGCGTTCGCAAGCACGGCTTGCGCACGGTCGGCACGTTCATCATCGGACTGCCGGAGGAGACCGAGGAGTCGCTCGAAAAAACGCTCTCGCTCGCGATCGAGCTCGAGATGGACTTCATGAGCCTCAACATGGCGGTGCCGCGCTTCGGCACGCCGTTCCGCAAGCAAGCGCTCGAGCTGGGCCTCGCCGATCCGGAAGACCTCGTCATGGACCAAGGCGGCGCCGACGCGTTCCTTCCGACGCGCACGCTCGATCGCGCGCGGATGCTGGCGATGAAGAAGGCGATGGTGCGGCGCTTCTACCTGCGGCCGAGCTACTTGTGGCGGCGACTGACGTCGATCCGCTCCGCGCACGAGCTCACCGGACAGATGAAGGAAGGGCTGGCGCTCCTGCGACAGAACCTGTGACGCGACGGATCGCGGGCAGGAACACGCTCTCGATCCAGCGCACGACCTCGCGCGCCGCGCGGACGGGATCCTCGGCGTCGATCGACGCGGCGCACACGTGCTCCGCGCCGCTGTGCGCGTAGAGCGGGTCGTAGTATTCGGTGAGCAGCAGCGTCGCGAGCGCGTCGAACTGGCCGCGCTCCAGCATCACGGCGAGGTCCGTCGATCGCGCTCGCCGCGGCAGGCGCGCCTGAACGGCGGGCAGGCGCTCGGCGAGCTCGCGGATGCGCGCCGGCGATGAGACGTAGTCCTGCTTCAACACTTCGATCCGTCGCGCGAGGCTCGCCGTGAGCTCGATGCTCGTGCCGCCGGAGAGAGCTTCCCACAATCGGCGCGGCACGGTGGCGTCGCCGACCTTCCGGCTCTCGCCTTCGAGCACGAGCGCTTCTCCGAGCCGCTCCCGCAGTCTCTCGGCGATGCGCGATTCGAATCGCTTCTGCGAGCACGGCGCGAGCCCCACCATCCCAAGCAGCGAGCTGCGGTGCCCCGCGCAGGCTTCGAGGTCGAGCGTCCAGCCCGGGCGCATGCTCTCGACCTCGCGCAAGACGAGCGTCTTGCCCACTCCGGTCAGCCCGCGCAACACGAAGACGGGCGGCGCTTCGAACGAGCCGAGCTCGGCGACGACACGCGCTCGATACGCCTTGTAGCCGCCTTCGAGCACGAGCGCGCGATCGAGACCCAGCGCGCGCACGAACGCGACGACGCTGCGCGAGCGCAGTCCGCCGCGCCAGCAATGGAAGACCACCGGTCGCGCCGGGACCGAGTGCGCGTGCGCGCACGAGAGCTCGCTCGACAGGCGATCGATTCCGCCGGAGGTCATCGCGAGCACGCGTGCTTCGAGGTCGCCCGCGGGAACCGACCAGTCGGCGAGTTCCGCGATCGATCGAACGAGCTCGACGATCCGACCGGAGACGATGCCGCGCGCCTGCTCGAACGCGGCGACCGGCGAGATCTGACGGTACAGCGTGCCGATCACCGCGCGCTGCACGTCGTCGAAGAGCGGCCGGTTGTGCGCGCCCGGGAGATGGTCTTCGGCGAACTCGCTCGGGCTGCGCAGGTCGATCACGACCGCGTCCGGCGCGCGCCGCAGCTCGCCGGCGCGGATCGAAGGCAGCGCCGGCGTTTCGCGGATCGGTGAGGCGGCGGCCGTCATTCCGCGAGCGAGTATACGCCGAGACGATTCGCCGCGGCCGCGGCGCGAATCAGCGCGGCTTGCCTTCCTTGAACCGCGGGTCGGCGAAGTGCAGCGGCGCGAGCAGCTTGCGCATCTCCGCGTAGAAGATGCGCGGCGGCGAGCCGAGCAGCTCCTGGATCCGGTCCGGCGGCAAGAGGCGCTTCTCGCGGATGATCGCGACCGCGCGCTTGCGCATGGCTTGGAACACGCGGTCCTTGCGCGCGTCGGGCGGCAGATCGGCGAGGTCGATCACTTCGTCGGGACGCAGTCGAACCGCGTCCTCGAGGCGCCGCAGCGCTTCCTCCGAGCGCGGCGTGCGATCGATCGGCCGCAGATCCTCGGCGGCCGCGCGCGCCTTCGCGCGCCGCTCGAGCAGGTGCTCCGTCATGCGCCGGAAGAACAGCTCGGGCGGGAGGTCCCGCCACTCGTCCCATTCCTTCGGCGTCAGGCCCGCGGGCAGTCCACCGTTCGCGATCGCGCGCTCGCGCAGCTCGAGCACCTTCGCGTCGCGCTCCGCCGGCGGGAGCGCCTTGAAGTCGTCGATCTGCGCTTGCGAGAGACCTTGCTTCTCGCCCAGCGCCTGCAGCGCGATGTTCGCCATCCGTCCCTGCTGGTGCCGCTTGAACTCGACGAGGAAGCGCGCGCGCTCGTCGGGCGGCGCCTTCTCGAGCTCGGCCAGCCGCGGATGCGCCAGGTAGAAAGGGATGGCGA